>DASVLY010000060.1:0-17474 GCA_036384635.1 Noviherbaspirillum sp.
CTGGGTGGTCATGTTTGGCCAACTCCATTTCCGGGATGATGGGCAATTGCTCGAAAATGCAATCGCCGCCTTCTTCTGTTCCCAATGGCCGCCGATCGACCGGATACCCGGCATTAGGCGAAGTTTCATCAAGGCGCGGCATATAGATGGAGCGTTCGCCGACACCCAGGCGTTCCACGTCCGCACCCAGCGGATAGGTCTGCAAGCTGCGAATCCAGGGGATGCGCGGCAACAGGCTGCTGTAAAAGCCGACAACTCTGAAGACTTCTCTTAATTCCGATAACACCTCTTCGGGCGGCGCGGGATACCCTAAGGCATTGCGATAGAGATCGTCCATTCCCGCCAACAAGGCATTCAGGGCAAACCGGCGCAGCGATTTCGGATAAACGGAAATCACCTGGATCGCGATTTCATCGAAAGTCTTTCTTTGTACCGCTGTCGTGTCCGCCATGCGAGCGCCATAGTCCACCCACCACTGGCGCATTTCTTCCCGATCGTCCGGTATGGATTGGATATTCATGGCACGCCCCAGTTTGGCGAAGGCGTGGTACCAGCCTTGATGTTCTATGGCCGTGAAGGGACGCCATCCCAATTTGGCATTCCAGATCTCGGGAACGAACATGATATTGCCAAGGATGAATTTGAACGTATCGCTGGCAATGAAGTAACGGCCATGAATCCCATTGAGCCTGGAAATGGTTTCCCGGCCGCGATGAGAATCCAGACCCCATTCCAGCAGATTCGAAAAGAACATCGCCGTGTCATTGATTCGTTTGACGGATCTTAGTGTGAATTCGCCGGTGCTATGGAAGAGGAGGGAGCCGGTCGGGATAACGGTGGGGCGCGCCTCGAATAAATTGGCAAACAGTTTTTGCTCCAGCCGGAATTCATAGCTGATGAAATGATAAATCCGGTCGCAATCCTTGACGGGATCAAGATGTTGAATCTGATCGAACGTCGTCGGACTCATGAGGTAACCGACGCGATGCTCCAGATCGCGATACCGCGCCAGCGCCTGTTCCTGCAATGGCCGGGCCGATTCGGGGATCGGATTCTTCCGCTTGATGCCGGCCTCGTCACCGGCAGCGGCGGCAAGGTCTTCCACAATGGACTCGGCGATTTGTTCCCCCGATTCCTTCGCCAGATCCTCCCTCAAGGCTGCCACTTCTTCCGAAACGATTTTCAGAATCGCTTTTTCCGGCACCGTGGTTTGCAGATCCAGCAAACCTTGAATCTGCTGGATCAATTTCTTGTTTTCGCCGGCAACCTTGGAGCGGTCGATGACATATTCTTCAAGTTTTAATTTCACGTTCCGCCTGCATTGTCTTGGGAAGTTTAAGATCATGAATCCATCCGAGCTTCGCCATCATTCGGATGACCATGCCCGCAGGGTCCAATTGCCACCACTTGTGACCGTGGAGCGCCGATAGAGGAAAGGCGTGGTGGTTGTTATGCCAGGACTCTCCAAAAGTGAGATAAGAGAGCCAAAGATTATTCCGGCTGTTGCCTCGAATCTCATGATCGACCGTGCCATACAAATGGCAAATGGAATTGACGCTCCAGGTTGCATGTTGCACGACAAAAGTTCTCGCCATGCCGCCCCAGAGCACACCCTCGATAAAAGAATAAGGCGTGGAATGAAGCGCAAAAAGAACCACGCCGGGCAAGATCCACCCGCCGGCCAGCCAGAAATAATATTCGCCGCTATAGCCTCTTAATACGGGGTCCTTCAGCAAGTCCGGCGCATATTTGACCGGATTGGATGGCATGTCGGAAAACATCCACCCGACATGCGCGTGCCAAAAGCCGTTGAGCAAGCCGCGGCTGAGATGGGGGGAATGCGGGTCGCCTTCCCTGTCGCTGAACTGATGGTGCCTTCTGTGCGTCGCAACCCAGAAAATCATCGGCCCCTGTCCGGCTGTGGAGCCAAGCCCGCAAAGAAGGCGTTCAAGCCAACGGGGCGCTTTGAAACCGGGATGCGCAAAGCACCGATGAAAACCGGCGCAAATTCCCGTCATGCTCAGTGCGTGCCCGCACACCAGCAACCAGATTGCCGCCGGCGATACCGGATATTGAAAGGCCAGACAGACCGCCGCAAGAAAACCCGCCAGGGGGATTCCGAGCACACACAGCGCATGAATTTGCTGCACTCTACGCAAGCGTGCCCAGGAGGGCGGGAGGGTTTTGCGCCTGGATTCGGCGGGAGGAGGGTTGGCGGACATGTATCACACCGTCTCAGCCGCCAAATACTCCGCCAATGCGGAAGGAGACGGATATTTTGTGAACACACTGGGGTCCATGGGCTGATCCATCATGATTTCAATCATGCCCAGCAGCCTCAACGCCGCGACCGAATCCAAAGCGACATCCGCGAAATTCCGATCGGGATCGATTTCTTCCGGCGTTGACTCCAACCATGTCGCCATGGTCCGCACGATCCAATCTTTGTATCCATCAAGGTCTTTCGATTTCAATGGAAGAATGTCTTCATCATCCATGCTGCGTACTCCTTATTTGATGTGAAAGGTTTGTAAAAACGGGCTTGAAAACAAGGCAAAATGCGTTAGGGCTCGCGCCAAGCAGTGAGTTGTGCACGAAGCGTGTGACGTAGCCGAACCGAAAATTATACGCCGGGGCTTTCAGGGACCGACGCTGTTGAGGTTGTTTTGCTCAATGAACACGAGACTGCCGGATATTCTGCGGCGATCTTTTTTGTTGAATCCCATTCGCTAAAAAAAAGCCCGCCAGCTTTTAGCTGGCGGGCGCTCAAACCTTTGGAGATTCATGATGCGGCCTCACTATATCCCTTCCGGTAGCAAGGGCATGTGATGTGCATCACGAAGGGCGTCGTTTTGTCGCAGCCTCATTTCACGGGCGCGTTGACGGGCGGGATAATTTGCGGAACAGCCATGAACCTCCATTCCCGATAGGAGGTTTTTCCCGCAAAGTCCTGAAAGGCAGTTGCGAAATTGCCTGTTTTGATGGGCCTGGCATTCGACAGGCTATATACGCCGATGATGCCGCCGCCATCCTGCGCTTCGATGACGCCCCATTCTTCCTTGCCCGTCAGCGGATCGGCATACAGCTTGCGCAGATGCCGGCGCGGATTCGGATAGCGCGGGTCCTTCAACAAATCCTGCAGGGAGGACGGCGCACGTTTCTGCCCCACGGGCGTGGCATTGGCGTAACTGAGCAAGGCGTTGCGAAACGCCATGCCGATGTCGAGCAATTCCTCTTCGGCCGCGCGCCGCTGCAGGGCCGCGCCGGCTTGCAGCGAGGCCGCCGATGCAATGCCGATGATGGCCAACAGGATCAACAGGCCAAGATACGTAAAGCCGCGCTCGCTGCAGGCACGCATGGCTACAGCTCCGCAAACGGTTTGCCGTCCTTCGTCTTCCCTGGCGCACCGCTCTTGATGTCATAGACCTTGCCTTTTTCGGTATCGTCGGGAGGCACGATCGCCCATGTCGCGGTGCTTTCCGTGACCGGGTCCATGGGCAAGCTGCGCAAATACCGCTTCTCGACCAGTTCTTCCAGCGATTCCGGGTAGCGGCCCGTGTCGCCGTAGAATTTGTCGATGGTCTCCCGCAGCGTGTGCAGGTTCTCGACCAGAATGGTTTCCTTGCTTGCATCGATGCTCTGAAAATACCGGGGCACGGCCAGGGTCAGCAACAGGGACACAATCGCCAGCACGACCAGTAATTCGATCAGCGTAAAGCCGCGCCGCAACGAGCGCGCGCCGGCAGGGATGTCATTTCCGATTCGCACGATCAGCATCGTCACCACTTCCTGTAAGGGATGCCGTTCAATCCGACCTTGGGCGACATCGAGTACACATCGTAAACATCGTCGCCTTCCTGGGGATCGGATGCTTCGCTGGCATAACTGCGCTTGCCCCATGTGTCCGATTCCGGGAGCGTCGTGTCGGGATGCATCGGATCGCGCGGAATGCGCCGCATGAAATAGATCTTGTTGCGCTTGGGGTCGCGCTGATCCGGCACGCCTTCGACGAGGATATCGAGGTTCGTCGGATAGCCTGAACTGCCCACCGGTTTAGGAATCCGCCCCTCGTCGCCCGCCTGTTTGTAGGCATCGATGCCGTGCCGGATCTCGCGTAACGCGCGGCGCAGTTCCTGCTCCTGGCTGCGTTGCATGGCGACTTGCGCGACGGGGAGGGCGATGCTTGCCAGGACAGCAAGGATGGCGAGCGTGACCAGCAGTTCGATGAGCGTAAAGCCTCGTACTCGTGGCCTGTCAGGCTGGATTTGCGGGTATCTGCCGGACGCTCGAAGGCGATTGCCTCGGCAGATACCCGCAAATCCAACCTGACAGGCCAATAGAGCGGTTTGCTCAGGTCGATGCGGCATGCACAATGCGCGGTTCATACGACAACCATATCTTCTCGCGTTACGGTTGCACCTGGATGGCGTACGGCTGCGGTGACGCGACCGCGACCGGACGTCCTCCCGGCCCCGTCGGCGCGACCGTCATCAACTGAATCTGCGATGCATTTGCCGCGGCAATCGCACGGAAATTGACGGTTGCGAGCGCGCCCAGTGCCGTCGCGCCGTTATCGCCGGCACGGGTGCCGGTCAGCACCACCTGGCCGTTCGGATCGACGCGGCTGGTAAAACTGGTTTGCGCGCCGTCGCGTTTCAGAAAATCGCCTTCGGTCACGCCGACAACCTGCAATACACGGGGATCGAAACCAATCGCAGCCGGCACGTTGATCACGGGTTGGTCCGACTGCATCATCAGTTGCAACGCGAAGATATCGCCGGCTTTCGATTGCGCCGGACCTTGCCACTGGATTTGCGCGCCACCGCTTACCGCCACCGGATTATTCAGAACAGTGCCGCCAACTGCCTGGGTGTTTCCTGTGCCGGTCGTTCCTGTCCCGGATGAAGCGGCATTCGGGGTATTCGAATTGCCGGCGGCAGGGGTAGCGGGAGCGGCGGCAGGCATGGCGGGTTGTTGATGAGGAACAGCCGATGGGACGGCTAACATGCCTCCTCCCGCATCGGGGCGGTTGCGCAGGGTGGTTTCGGTGCCTGCGCGGAATTCCGACAAGGCGGCGTCCGGGCGTTGGATGTTGCGGATCAGGTGCGGCGTGATCGACAGCACGATTTCGGTCTTTTGATTGTTGTCCGCCGTGCTGCCGAACAAACGTCCGAGCAATGGGATTTCACCCAGCAGCGGCACCTTGTTGGCGCTGCGGCGGTCTTCGTCGTTGATCAGTCCGGCCAGCACCTGGTTCTCGCCGTCTTTCAGGCGCAGCACCGTGGTCGCGGTGCGCGTGCCGATCTGATAGGCGACCGAACCCGATTTGGTTTGAAACTGGCTGACGATGTTGCTGACCTCCAGCGATATCTTGATGGCGACGTCGTTATCGAGATGGACGGACGGCTCCACATCCAGTTTCAGGCCGACGTCCACGTAGTTGATCGATTCCGAGACAAAGCCGGTGGATGTCGACGTGGTTGTGATATTCGGCACCCGGTCGCCGATCAGGATCTTGGCCTTTTCGTGGTTGCGCGCGCGAATGCGCGGATTGGCCAGGATATTGGCATCGCTATCCTGTACTTTGGCATTCACGACGGGCGACGCCACCGTCACGCCGATCGTGTTGCCGTTCAAACCGCGCAGGTCGTTCAGGGTGAGGGTGCCGCCGGTAGTCGATGGCAGCGGCGTCAGCGTCAGGCTGTCCGGCCATTTGATGCCGAGTTCCTGCAGGCGGGTGCGCTTGACTTCCAGGACTTCGACTTCCAGCATCACTTCCGGTTCGGCCACATCCTGCAGCGCAACCAGTTTCTCGGCGAGCCTGATGGCATCCGCGCTGTCGCGCACGATCAGCATGTTCAGCTTTTCGTCCGCCACCACATCGCGCGATTTGACGATGGTCTTCAGGGTATTGGCGACGGTTTTCACGTCCGCATTGGCGAGAAAGAAGGTCTTGACGACCATCTCCTGGTAATCCTTCTGCTTGGCCGGCGTGTTCGGGTAAATCAGGATCGTGTTCCCGTCCAGCACCTGCTGTTCCAACTGGTTGGTCAGCAGCGTGAAATGCACGGCGGAGGCGATCGTGCTGTTTTTCAGGAAGATCGAGGTTTTCTGGTCCGTCCTGACGTCCTTGTCGAACAGGAAATTCAGGCCCGAGGTGCGCGAAATCACCTCGAACACCTGCTTTAATGCGACGTCCCTGAATTCGATCGTGATCGGTTTTTTATAGGCTGCCGACAGCGCCGACTCCACCACCGGCGGTGTTGTTTTTTCCGTGATGGTGCGATTCAGCGCCAGGGCATCGGCATGGTTCGGATTTTCGGCGAGGATGCTGCGCAGTTTGAACTGCGCGGTATCGACATCCTTTTTCTCCCATGCGGCTTTGGCTTCCTTCATCAGTTGGGTATGACGCTGGTCGGCATCGACTGCCCGCAGCCCGGCGCGCGCACGGTCGTTGCCCGGATCGATGGACAGCGCGTTGCGGTAGAGCTTGTCCGCATCGGTCCATTTGCCGGCGGAGGCCAGCCGGTCGGCTTGTTCAACGTAGTTGGACACGGCGCGCTCGCGGGTGCTCAGGTACGCGGATTTATATTCGACGCTGTGCGGATCGCGGGCGAGCGCTTCCTGGAATTTGGTCAGGCCTTCCTCGTATTTCCCTTGATCGACCAACTGTTTGCCGCTGCGATAAGCCATTTGGGCGCAGCCTGCCAATGCCAGGACGACGCACAGACCGGCAAGCGGCGTGATGAACTTTGCAGCCGCAGCGCGGCATGAACGAGGATCGGCGGCGAATAAACGGGCAAGACGGTGCGGCATCAGTTGGCCTCTCCGATGGTGAGAGTTTGCGTTTGTTTCAACGGCAGATAGGTGAGAGAAAGTGTCGGCGGCTGGATCGACTCGACCCGGTAGAGGCCGTCGATGGTGCTTTGCGCGCGCACGATCAGGGTCTGCTCGCCCTGCGACAGATACACTTCCCATACGCCGTCTTCGATCTTTTTGCCGAGATAGGTAAACGGCAAAGGCGGCGCTGTCGGCGGCGGTGGCGGCGCGGGCTTCGGCGGAGGGGGCGGCGGCGGATTCCAGCTCTGGCTGTCAAACAATCCGTTCGCCGGTTTATCCGCCGATGCGCCGCCGATCAAGGCGTCGCGCGGTTGCAGCGCCAGGATCACCGGTTCATGCGGCGATTTGTCCGCCTGCGTCGGAGACTTGTCTTGTGTGGCATGAGCCGCCGCATGCACCACGGGTTCCGCGATGCTGTCAGAGGGTGTTTTGTCGCCGAACAGCGCAAGCCACGCCGCAATCGCCAGCGCGGCGACCAGCAGGATACGGCGCGCCGTCATGACGGGTCCCCTTTGCCTGCGCTCTCCGCCTGCACAGGCGAAGCGGGGCCGGCCAGATAGAGCGTAAAGCGCAGCTTCGCTTCCAGCATCCGGCTGCCGATCGCATCGCGCTTGAAGCTGATTTCATCCAGCGAAGCGAACGGAATAGCCAGCAAGGCCTGTTCGCAAAACCGGCGGATCGCGCCATAGGAACCTTTGACCGGCAGCACAATCTGGTAGGTGTAATACTGGCCATTCTTGTCGAACGCCGGTTTGTATTCCGCCTGCTTGAGCGTGAGTTGCGTCTTGCCGGCGACCGCGAACAGGGTTTTGACCTGCTGCTCGGCGTACCGCTTTTCACCCAGGTTGTCGTAGAAATTCGCCAGGCGTTCTTCCGCCAGCGGACGCGCGGGGGGAGGGGGCGGCGTGCCGGCCGTATGCAGCGACTGCCGCGCAGCGGAAATCGCTTGCTGCTGCATCTGCATGAGGGTGTGCAGGCGCGGCATGCCCCAGCCCCATGCCGCCATGCCGCCGATACACAACAGGCACGCAAGAACATTGGCCCAGCCGAAGCGGGCAAGCGCCAAGCGGATAGTCAGCATGTGGGTAGCGACCGTATTCATTGCGCCGCCTCCGTCCACTGCGCCTCGAACTGGAAGCGGATCGGCTGGTTCGGGTCCTGTTCGTTGATCTCATGCCTGGTCAGGATCACCGCGCCGAAGAATGCCTGCTGTTTCAGTTGCTCGATATAGGCGATCATGCCGTCGCTGGATTTGGCTTCGGCCAGACCTCTGACGAGATGCTTCTTCGCATCCGGCTCCAGCGCCAGCAAGGCGATCGAAGCCGGCGTGGCGGACTCCACCGCATCGAAGACATCCCGCCACGGCAGATTCAGTTGCGCGATGGCGCTGTTGACTGCGGCGGCTTGCGCGTCCGGAATGACCATCCTTTTGGGCGCGGGCCTGGGTGCCGTTCGTTTTGCCAGTTCGGTTTGCAGGCGCTGCAGTTCGGCTTCTTCTGTGTCACGCTGTTTGGACAGATGAAATGCCGCGATGGCCGCGCCGAGGCATAACAGGAAGCCGATGCCGCCAAACGCCCAGCTCATGCGGCCGATCCGCGCTATGACGCGCCAGACGGAACGCGGTGCAAAATCGACATGAAGCCGTTTCATTGATGCACCCCGGTTCGCGCCAGTGTTTCCAGCGCGGAAGGCAAGACGCCATTTCCCTTGCGCTCGGCGGCATCGAGCCGCTCGCAAGTCACCGTGCCGAATGCCTGTGTGGCCCACTGGCCGGGGATATCGCCGCACAATTGCATTCCTTTCGGCGCAGCCAGATTCAGGCGCAATGCCTCGCGCGCGAGATGTTCCGGCAGCCACGCGCCGTTATCCCAACTGCCTGCAGGGATCGGTGTGGAGCGCACCGCGCACAGGTGACGGCCATCCATGACGCCTAACGTCAGCATGCCGTCATGCACCGCACCGAACCATTTGTCCGGGCGCAGACTCGCATGCCAACGGTTCCATGCCGCGATAAACCGCGGCGCGATTTCAACCAGCGCCAGCCGGCGTTCGGATGCCGCCGCGCGCAATGCCGCCGGCAGCATGCACGGGATCGCGCATGCCAGGAACGGACGCTTTGCATCCCAGTCCGCCTCCAGTTGCCAGCCGCCGACCGCATCGCCGTATAAGGTGTGAAACCGCATTTCAGCCGCCGCCCGGCAATCCTGCAGACGTGTCGCATTCTGCGGCGGATTCACCATGAACATGCGCACCAGATCGTCCGCCACAATGACGGTGACGGTCTGGCTGACGCATTTGGCTTCGGCGATCATGCCGCTCAGGCGCGCCACCAGCCAATCGGCGCTTGCCGCCTGTTCGGCCGTCATGCCGCATTCGGACAAGAGCGTGACGCGCGAACGCATCCAGCCGCTGGTTTGCAGCAGCGCGATGCCGGTGCGCGACACACCGATGCGCAAGTGCTTGTTGAGTCCGTCAAGCATGCAGCGTCACCCGTTTGATTTCCTCCAGCGTCGTTTCTCCGCGCCTGACCAGCTCCAGCGCCGCTTCGCGCAAGCTGCGCGTGCCGTTCTTGCGCGCCGCTTCCTTGATGTGACGGATCGGGCGCTTTTCGACGATCAGTTCGCGGATCTCGTCGGTCAGGGTAAGTATCTCGGCAATCGACTTGCGCCCCTTGTAGCCGGTGCCCCGGCAGTCGCCGCATCCTTCGCCGCGCATGAAGCGATAACCGGCCACATCGGCGGGCGTCAGATTGACGCGCCCCAGCTCATTCTCGCCTGGCGCATGCGGCACGCTGCAATGCGGACAGTTCAGGCGCACCAGGCGCTGCGCCCAGATGCCGTTCAACGCCGAGACGAAGGCATACGGATCGATTCCCATATGCGTAAAGCGGCCGAATACATCGAAGACGTTATTGGCGTGTACGGTGGTCAACACCAGGTGGCCGGTGAGCGCGGATTGCACCGCGATCTCCGCGGTTTCCGTATCGCGGATCTCGCCCACCATGATCTTGTCCGGGTCGTGGCGCAGGATCGAGCGCAAGCCCTTGGCGAAAGTCAGCCCCTTTTTTTCATTGACGGGGATTTGCAGAATGCCCGGCAGTTGATATTCCACCGGGTCTTCGATGGTGATGATCTTGTCGCGGCCATTATGAATCTCGGTCAGCGCCGCATACAGCGTCGTCGTCTTGCCGGAGCCGGTCGGCCCGGTCACCAGCAACATGCCATACGGCTCTTCCGCCAGCATGCGCAGCGTCGACAGCGCCGCCGCATCGAAGCCCAGCGCCTCCAGCGTCAGTGCGCCATAGGCTTCGATCATCGCGCGCTTGTCGAGAATACGGATCACCGCATCTTCGCCGTGGATGCTTGGCATGATCGACACCCGCAAATCGATTTCCCGCCCGCCGGCCTCGACGCGAAAACTCCCGTCCTGCGGCACGCGCCGCTCGGCGATATCGAGTTCGGCCAATACCTTCAATCGCGAAATAACCTGTTCCGCCGTCTCGATGCCGCCGACGGACGCCGCATGATCCAATACGCCATCGACGCGGTACTTGATCGCCAGGCCGCCGGCGGTGCTTTCAAGGTGGATATCGGACGCCCCCGCTTTCAACGCATCGTACAGCGTCGAGTTCACCAGCTTGACGGCGGGGCTGGCCGCTTCGCTGACCGAAGCGAACGACAGCACGGCGGCGGTCCTGCCATCTCTCTTGTCGTCTTCGGCAGCGCCAACCAAATGGTCGATGGCGCGCGCCGATTCCTCCTGCTTCGACAGAAAAGCCTGGATATCGGTTTGCAGCGCCAGACGATACGCAACCGGCGCTCGTGCCTGCGTATCGATCCAGGTCTGCAGATCGGTATCGAACGGATCGGCAATGATGCCGAGCAGTTGACCCTCCGGCGTGCGCAGCAGGACGCAATGACGCAGCATTGCCTTCGACAGCGGCAGCAGATCGAACGCGGGCGCAAGGGCAAGCATCTGCGCGGTTTCGACCACGGGCAGCCCGAACAGCACGGCCACCGCCTGCACCAGTTGGCGCGGATCGATGCCGGTGACCGCTTCCAGTTCGTCGATCACCGAACGGCCCGATTGCGCGGCCAGCGCGCGCGCCTGCTGCAGTTGCGCGGCATCGAGCGCCGGGGGCTGGGCAACCGCACTCATGACAGACTCCCGGCAAGATCGAAAATGGGCATGTACAGCAAGACGACGATGGCCCCGACCACCAGGCCGATAGCCGCCATCAAAAGCGGCTCGAAGGTGCGCGTGAAGCGGTCGATCCAGCGGCCGATTTCGCCGTCGTAGAATGAGGCCGATTGCGTGAGCATCTGTCCCAGCTCGCCCGAGCGTTCGCCCACGCGCAGCATGCGCAGCGAGATCGGCGTGGTCAGCCGGTTCGCTTCAAAGGCATGGGACAAAGGCGTGCCGGACTGAATGGCTTCCTTGGCCGCCTGCAAGCCGGTCTTCATGTCCGGCGACACCATGCCATGCACCGTCTCCAAGGCGGGAACGATCGGAATGCCGCCTTCGAGCAGCATGCCCAGAGTGAGGTAGAGACGCGATAACTCGTAAATGCGTGCCCGTTCGCCGATGCCGGGCAGTTTCGCAAGCAGTTTCGCCGCGCCGCCCTGCGCGAAAAAGTGGCGCAGCGCAGCCGCTCCCGCAATCAGGCCGATGACCGCGCCGCATAGCAACACCTTGGCATGCGCCGCCGCGAACTGCCCCCAGTCCAGCATCAACTGCGACAGCCAGGGCAGGCTGCGCCCCGCGCCCTGGTACACCTCGGCGAAACGCGGGACCACATACCCGATCAGGAAAAACGTGACGCCGCCGCCGACAAGCAACAGGATCAACGGATAGATAGCCGCGCTGACGATCTTGCTGCGGATGCCGTCGATGCGCTGCTGATAATCGATAAAGCGCGTCAGCGAACGCGGCAAGTCGCTGGTGCCTTCGGCGGCTCTGACAATGCCGATATACAGCGCGGGGAACAGATCGGGCTGTTCGGCCAGGACGGCGGAAAAGCGTTTGCCTTCACGCAGGCCGGTAAGCAGACGGGTCAACACCGTGCGGGTAGCCTCAACCGCTTCCTTTTCCAGCAAGGCCTCCAACCCTTCGACAATGCTCAACCCCGCATTCAACAGCGCGAGCAGCTCCTGGCTGAACAACACTAGCGGCAGGCGGCCCGTACCGGATGCCTGCGAACGTCTTGCCGAAAACAGGGAGCGCCGCGCCGGGGCAATCGTCGCGGCAAACAACCCACGCGCCTCAATCTGCCGGCGCGCATCCGCTTCATCGCGCGCATCGATGGTGAAGCGCGTGACGAGATGGTCGGTAGAGAGGGCGCGAACGTCATACTGCATGAATGACTCTGCCTGAAGGCGTGGCGATGCTTAGTTTGTGATATCGGCGTTGTCGCCGGTCCCGCCCGGCTGGCCATCCTTGCCATAAGACAGGATGTCGAATTCCCCCTTGCTGCCCGGCGAACGATAGATGTAGGCATGACCCCACGGATCCTGCGGAATGTCTTTCTTCAAATACGGACCATTCCATTTCGCCGCCGCAGCCGGCTTGTTCAGCAGCGCCGCCAGCCCTTCCTCGGTCGTCGGATAACGGCCGACATCGAGACGGAACGTATCGAGCGCTTTTTCAAATGCCTCGATCTGCGCCTTGGCGACGGTGACTTCGGATTTGCCTAATTGGGAGAAGTATTTGGGGCCGACATAAGCGGCGAGCAGGCCGATGATGACGATGACGACGAGTAATTCGAGGAGAGTGAAGCCTCTCATCCATCCCGAAAGCGGGGCAGGCCGAATACGCTGATTGTTCGTACCAATGAATTGCGGTGGTGTTTGCTTGTTCACTTGTGTGTTTCCTTCCAGCATCGTTGCGCAAGCCTACCACGGCACATGTCAGCACAACAACAAATTTGAATTGCTGGAGAGGGAATGTTGCCCGTAAACACCAAGACGCTTTCTTTGCTTTAACTGCTGGCGAGAAGTCGCTATGCGCTACGCAAAGAACCAGCCTCATTTCTTGCCGCCATCCAGATGCATTATCTTGCCTTGTGGATGGGAATCTTGTACCCCCACGACCTAGCAAACAGCGAAATTGTTGCATTGACAATTCTTTTTCTGATATTCTGCGCGGCAATCTCAACGTTGCGCAATTGACTCGATATACAACAGGTTCGGCAGGCTTTCATTGCAGCCTGTCGCTGCAGTCAATCCGTCTCAGGACATAGTGTCTGAGAGCATTGCGCAATAACGATGCCATGCATGCATGCATGAATGCATGGCAGTAATGAGGCTGCACGGTCTCAGACATACGTTCGGAAGGAGCTCCTCCTGCTGAGTCTTGCTTGCCGTGCATGGATTCCATCGTCCTCTCTTTGCCTGCAGGCGCAGAGCTGCGATGCAATTCTTTTCTCCATCCATGATTGCAGCAAGCCCTGGAGGGCAAGCTGCGGATGCCAGTCACAAGGAAAATTGAAAAATGAGGCACCCAGGCTTTTTCATACGCACAGCATTCATCGACGCACTCAAGCGAAGGCAAGCGGCCTTGATGATGTTGCTACTCGGATTTTTCTTCGCGCCCTCCGCTTTCGCGCAACAAATCAGGCTTGAAAACGGCACTTGGTACGAATACACCAAGGGCGTTAATTCACCGTACACCCAGAAATTACAATTCCCTAATACCGGCTCCCCCGAAACCAAAATCACTCCCACTCGGGCACCGCAGGATGCAGCATGGACATCTGCGATACCGCTTGCAGCCAGTGCATGGTATGCAAAGATGGCGGCCAGTGGCTTTGTGCTGTGTTCGGCAGGAACCATTGAAATTTCTCAGACTGATGGGACGGCAACGAAATACTATGCTGCGGAAACATGGCAAGCCCGCATTGTCGGAGCAACATACAAAAACTACCCAAGCCTGCCTTGCAGCAACTCCAATATACTGAAACTCGATCCCACGCTGGTACTTCGCGATATCAGTTGGAAGACTTACTGTCCCCACGGCTTCTTTGAGCCGTCAAACACAGGGACAGACTTGGTTTGCCGTCGCCCGCTCGATTATTGTCCTGCTTTATGCGGCAATCCGGTGAGCCATACCGGCGTCAAGATTCAGCCGGAACTGGATTACCTCAGTGCGGACGGGCTGCTCGAATATCGAAGAACCTATTCAAGCGCCGGATTGCCCAAACCAGGATGGACACATAGCTATCAAGACCGCATCGACTTTGACGGAACGGTCGCACGTGTGACCCGCGCCTCTGCAGCCCATCTCTATTTCAAGGCCGACGGCTCCAACTTTATCCCTATCCAGCCCACCACTGCCAAGTTGAGCATAAGTGGCGGCAACTTCATCCTGCAGACGGAAGACGACCGTACCGAAACCTACAGCGCCTCAGGCGAGTTGCAACGGATTACTTTCCGTGACGGCAAAACAATTGACATTACGCGCGCCTTCATGGGCGGCAATCTCATTGTCACAGTCACCGACCTGTATGGCCGGCAAATTGTGGCGCAGTACAAGCCCGCCGAGTGGCTGAACTTCAGCCCGCAAACAGCGGAAGACCTTAGCCTGCAAACGGTCCAGCTTCCGGACGGCTCCACCATCAACTACAGCAATTCGAAAACGGCAGGAATACTGGAAACGGTACGTTACCCAGACGGTGCTGTACGCAGCTATCAATACGGCTCGGATATCGCTGCACTCAAGCTCATAGGCATCATCGATGAAAATGGCATCAATTACGCTAGTTTTAAATATTCGAGCGGCTACTCGGGCGGTGCAGGCTGGCTGGATACGGTCACCCAGCATGCCGGGACAGTCGAACGTTACGAAATCAGTGACGTTGGAGGCCGTGCCTCCACCGGTGCGGGCACTGTCACGGTTACTGATCCGAGAGGAACTGCCAGCACGCATCTTTACGCGCTCATTAATGGCATTTCCCGTCTGGTATCCACGACAAGGAACTACGGGGCATCTTCCTCCATGACGTATGACAGCAACGGCAACGTCGCCAGCCGCACCGATTTCAAAGGCAACCTGACCCGTTACAGCTACGACCAGGCGAGAAATCTGGAAACCAGCCGCACCGAAGGCCTGACCTCCGCTGGCGCGGCTACCTCTGCCACGCGCACCATCGACACCACCTGGCATCCCGCCTTCAATCTGCCCACCCGCATTGTCGAAAAAGACGCCACCGGCACGGCAGTGCGTCAAACCGACATCGCTTACGACGACAAAGGCAACAAGACCAGCCAGAGCGTCAAAGACCTCGCCACCAATGCGACGCGCACCACCACCTGGACGTACACCTACTCCAGCACTGTCCCTGGCCATGTCGAACGCATGGTGATCGACGGCCCGCGCAACGATGTGCAAGACATCACCATCATCGATTACTGGCCCGCCGATGCCGCATGTGACGGCAACGGCCCAGGGCAGGACAAAGGATGCCGGGGACAGATTAAAACCATCACCGACGCGCTCGGCAATGTCACCCGCTACACCGCCTACGACGCCAACAGCCGTCCTTTATCGATTGTCGATTCCAACGGACTCGTGACGAACCTGACTTACTCCCTGCGCGGCCGGCTGACCTCGAAGACCGTCGGCAGCGAAACCACCGCTTACGATTACGACGGTGTGGGACAACTGAAGAAAGTCACGCTGCCCGATGGCTCGACCATCGGCTACACCTACGACGACGCCCACCGCCTGACCGATGTCGCCGACAGCCTCGGCAATAGCATCCACTACACGCTCGACGTCATGGGCAACCGCATCAAGGAAGAAGTCAAAGACCCTGCCGGCGCACTGACCCGACGGATCACCCGCGTCTATGACGCCCTGAACCGCCTGCAGCAGATTACCGGAGGCCTGCAATGAAAAACCTGACCCGGCAAGCCGTTGCCGCCGCAGTATCCGCCTTGTTCGCGCATACCGCCGCAGCGCAGACCACCCAGAACACCACGTACAACTACCAGTACGACGCCAACGGCAACCTCACGCAAATCACCGATCCGCTCGGGCACGTCACCAACCAGAGCTATGACGCGCTGAACCGCCTGACGCAGCAACTACAGCCCGCCCCGACTGCAGGCGCTGCCCGGCCCGCCATCAATTACGGCTACGACAGCCAGGACCACCTGATCTCGGTGACCGATCCGAGGAAACTGACCACGGGCTACACGGTGGACGGCCTGGGCAACCAGACCGCTTTGACCAGCCCCGACACGGGCACATCCACGAAGACATATGACGCCGCCGGCAACCTCAAGACAGTCACGGATGCACGCGGCAAGACCACCAGCTACACCTACGATGCCCTCAACCGTGTGACCCGCATCGCCTATCCAAGCGGCACGGCCACCGCCTTCGAGTACGACGGCGGAACGACAGGCGCGCCCAACGCCGCCGGACGCCTGACCAGAATCACCGACGAATCCGGCCAGACCAGCTATGCCTACGACCCGCTGGGCCGGGTGCTGACCAAGGCGCAGACGACCGGCACAGGCACCACCACAAAAACCTACACAGTCAGCTACGCCTACGGCACCAGCGGCAGCGCCACCGGCAAACCCGTCAGCCTGACCTACCCCAGCGGCAACCAGCTCAATTTCAGCTACGATGCCGCCGGACGCATCAACGGCATCACGCTCACCCCGAACGGCCAGGGCACCCCGGTCCCGTTACTGACCGCCATCGGCTACACCCCCTTCGGCGGCCCCAACAGTTGGACATGGGGCAACAGCAGCGCCACCGCCCAGAACACCTATGCGCGGGGAGTCGATCTCAATGGCCGCCTCACCGGCTACCCGCTGGGCAACGGCGTGACCAACGGCCTGATGCGCACGGTGACCTATGACGCGGCCAGCCGCATCACCGGCACCACCCACAGCGGCACCGGCAGCGGCAGCATGGCCCCCGCCAACTTCGACCAGAGCTTCGGCTACGACAACCTGGACCGGCTAACCAACTTCACCGGCAGCAGCACCAGCCGGGGCTATCAGTACGACCAGAACGGCAACCGCACGCAGGCAACGTTCGGCAGCAGCAGCTACGCCAACGCCATTGCCGCCAACAGCAACCGGATGACAAGCGCGGCAGGCCCGTTGCCGGCCAAAAACTACAGCTACGATGCGGCGGGCAACCTGACGGGAGACGGCAACCTCATTTATGGCTACTCGGACCGGGGACGGATGATGAACGCGACGCTGGCCGGCAGCACGGTGAGCTACCTGTATAACGGGCTGGGCCAGCGGGTGCAAAAGAACGGACCGGCCAGCATGGTGCCGGGCGGCACGGTGCAGTATGTGTACGATGAGCAAGGGCGTCTGCTGGGGGAATACGATGCCAGCGGCAACGCGCTCCAGGAAACGGTGTATCTGGGGGACATGCCGGTGGCGGTGCTCAGGCAGGCCGACGTGTATTACGTGTATGCGGACCACCTGAACGCGCCCAGGGTGATTACCCGTGCCAGCGACAATCAGATTGTGTGGCGGTGGGATAATGCCGATCCGTTCGGGTACAGCCTGCCGGACGAGAACCCGGGCGGGCTGGGGGTGTTCACGTACAACCTGCGGTTTCCGGGGCAGTACTACGACCGTGAAACAGGCTTGTTCTACAAC
>DASVLY010000061.1:0-1837 GCA_036384635.1 Noviherbaspirillum sp.
GAGGAAGATGGCACCGTCATCCTCTACATCGACCGCCACTTAGTGCATGAAGTTACCAGTCCACAGGCATTCGAAGGTCTGAAACTCGCTGGCCGCAAACCATGGCGCCTGTCCGCCAACTTGGCAGTGGCCGACCACAATGTACCAACCACGGACCGTGCCAATGGCATCGATGATCCGATATCGCGCTTGCAGGTTGAGACGCTGGATGCCAACACCAAGGAATATGGACTGACCTATTTCAACATGCGCGACAAACGTCAGGGCATCGTGCACGTGATCGGGCCGGAGCAGGGGGCCACTCTGCCAGGCATGACGGTGGTGTGCGGCGATTCTCACACCTCTACCCACGGCGCCTTCGGCTGTCTCGCGCACGGCATCGGCACCTCGGAAGTCGAGCATGTGCTGGCGACCCAGACACTGCTGGCGAAGAAATCGAAAGCGATGCTGGTGCAGGTCGATGGCAGCCTGCCGTTCGGTGTGACTGCGAAAGACATCGTGCTGGCCGTGATCGGCAAGATCGGCACTGCTGGCGGCACTGGCTATGCGATCGAGTTCGCAGGCTCCACTATTCGTGCGCTGTCGATGGAGGGGCGCATGACAATCTGCAACATGGCGATCGAAGCGGGAGCGCGCGCCGGCATGGTAGCGGTCGACGATACCACGATCAATTACGTGAAGGATCGTCCGTTCTCGCCGGTCGGTCCGCACTGGGAGCGCGCAGTTGAATACTGGCGCACACTGCATTCCGACGCTGGCGCGAAGTTTGACATGGTGGTCACATTGAACGCCGCCGAGATCAAGCCTCAGGTCACCTGGGGCACCTCGCCCGAGATGGTGGTCGCGATCGATGACCGTGTGCCGGATCCCGACAAGGAAAAGGATGCGGTCAAGCGCGATGCAATGGAGAAGTCGCTGGTCTACATGGGCCTGAAACCGAACACGGCGATGTCCGACATTCGCATCGACAAGGTTTTCATCGGTTCCTGCACCAACTCGCGCATCGAAGATTTACGCGCTGCCGCCGCTGTCGTGCGCGGCAAGTTCCGCGCTTCCAACGTGAAGCTGGCATTGGTGGTGCCGGGATCCGGCCTGGTCAAGGAGCAGGCTGAGCGCGAAGGGCTGGACAAGATTTTCAAGGAAGCCGGCTTCGAGTGGCGTGAACCGGGTTGCTCGATGTGCCTGGCGATGAATGCCGACCGCCTGGAGCCGGGCGAGCGTTGCGCATCGACTTCCAATCGCAATTTTGAAGGACGCCAAGGACAGGGCGGACGCACCCACCTAGTATCGCCGGCAATGGCAGCGGCAGCCGGCATCGCCGGGTATTTCGTCGACGTACGTGCGCTGCGCTAGCTTTCTTGGGGAGGACAATAAAATGAAAAAACTGTTCATACTGCTGGTTTCCTCGCTCATCCTGACAGGCTGCAACACAGTCGAGGGCATAGGCAAGGATGTGAAAAAGGCAGGCGAAGTCGTCGAAAACGCCGCCAGAAAGTAAGACATTTTTGGAGTTAGAGTAAATCGCCCTCAGGCGATTTGCTTGGAGATCATGGAAAAATTTACCGTACACGACGGACTGGTGGCACCGCTGGATCGCGCTAATGTCGATACCGACGCCATCATTCCGAAGCAATTCCTGAAGTCGATCAAGCGCACCGGCTTCGGCCCGAACCTGTTCGACGAATGGCGCTATCTCAATCACGGCGAACCGGGCATGGACAATTCGACACGGCCACTGAATCCGGACTTCGTATTGAATCAGCCGCGTTACCAAGGCGCGTCGGTCCTGTTGACACGCAAGAATTTCGGCTGCGGCTCTTCGCGCGAACACGCGCCG
>DASVLY010000062.1:0-16641 GCA_036384635.1 Noviherbaspirillum sp.
ACCGACATCGGCCCGGTGATCGATGCGGAGGCGCAGCGCAATCTGCTGCGCCATATCGAACGGATGAAACCGCTCGCCAGCGATTTTTATCAACTCGATTTGCCGCCCGAATGCGAACACGGCACGTTCGTTGCGCCGACCATGATCGAAATTGCCTCGCTGTCGGAACTGCAGCGCGAAGTGTTCGGGCCGGTATTGCATGTGATCCGTTACCGGCGCGAGCAACTGCCGCAGTTGATCGACGCGATCAATGCCACCGGATACGGACTGACGCTCGGCATTCATTCGCGCATCGACGAAACGATCGACTTCATTACCTCACGCGCGCATGTCGGCAATATCTACGTGAACCGCAACATCGTCGGTGCGGTGGTCGGCGTGCAGCCCTTCGGCGGCGAACGCAAGTCCGGCACCGGGCCGAAGGCGGGCGGCCCGCTCTACCTGAAGCGTCTGCAGCGCAATCCGGCTGTTACGTGCGGTAAGCCTGTCATCGTGCCACCGGTGCGACCGGCATTCGACCATCTCCTCGCATGGGCGCACCTGCACGGTCATGCGCGCGTCGTGGCGCTGGCGCAGGCATATGCGCATGCATCCTTGCTCAATACCGTGCAGGTATTGCCGGGACCGACCGGCGAGCGCAATACGCTGTCGTTCGCCCCGCGCGGCACAGTCTTGTGCGCGGCGTCGGATGAAGATGCATTGCTGAACCAATTGGCAGCGGTATTAGCGAGCGGCAACAGGATACTCGTGAGCGCGGAATCGATGGCCTTGCTGCCGACCGCCTTGCCGCAGGCAGTGCGCGATGCAATCGCTCCGCTTGCGAGCAACGATATCGCGCATGCCGATGTGCAGATCGCGCTGGTCGATACGGCATGTGCGGCAGAATGGCTGCCGCTCCTGGCAGCGCGCGATGGCGCATTGGTACCGCTGCTGGAAACGACGGCAACGGATCTCATTCCGTTATGGCGTCTGGCAGCCGAACGCGCGGTCTGCGTGAATACAGCGGCAGCCGGCGGCAATGCCAATCTGATGACGCTTGGTATGTGAAAGCGGGTGTGAAGGTAAATTTAAACAATTAACTTAAATGAACGCTTGGATAGTTCGTCGGCAATAACTGCCAAACAGCTCCACCACCAGAACAATGTGCTACTTAGCAGCAAACCTATCAGCGCGGTCCCGAGCGCATTGCCACTACCCGTGACACACCAACAGATCGCTGCAATTACGACCATGCCCCAAAGCACCGACGTAGCACGTAATAACTTTGGATGCACCCACCGTAGCGCATACCGAAAGCCTTCGTATGCGAGGCGACCTACTCTGCCCTTCAGAAAAAACGCCATGACTGCCAGGACAATTGACATGCATGTCAGAACGACCAGTGGCCACCCGAAACCAGAAGCCATTTTTAGCACCCATGCGGTTATTGGAGAGTCACCCCATACCCACGCAGGAATACTTGCAGCAAAACCAACGGCAACCCACTTGAGAATGGCGACCTTATTTATCCCACAGTAGCGAAGAAGTACTTTGTGCGTAGATTTTTTGAACATGACTGACACCTTTATATGTAGAGGAGTAACAGTATAGGAGCGCGGCACGATGGTCTACGCTCAACTTGTTGATTATTCAAATTGAAGCACCTCGCAACCTTGAACTCCCGCATGTCCATCCAGTCTCATCACCATGTCTCGCCCGGCCAAAATCCTCGCCTGGAGCATGAGCGGGCTGTTTGCGGTTCTCGCTCTTGCCGTTGCGGTATTGCTGTCTTTCGACTGGAACCGCGTCACTCCCTGGATCAATTCCCACGTCAGCGAAGCGACCGGGCGCAGGTTTTCGATTGACGGCAAGCTCGCGCTGACTTGGCATGCGCCGCCCGGCGCGCAAGAAGGCTGGCGGCACTGGATTCCGTGGCCGCATCTGACCGCCAAAGACGTCAGTTTCGGCAATCCGGATTGGGCAAGCGAGGCCGACATGGCGCATGCCAGGGAAATCACTTTCTCGGTCAATCCGCTTGCGCTCCTGAACCACAGGATCGTGATCCCGCTGCTGGCGCTGGAAGCGCCGCACCTGTCGCTGGAGCGTCTGCACGACGGCAGGAACAACTGGACCTTCAAGAAGACCGGCGACGGCCCTTCCGCATGGCAGCTCGACCTGCAGCAACTGATTCTCACCCAAGCCTCCATCCACCTGCTCGACGCGGTCAAGCGGGCGGACCTGACCGCCAACATCGACACGCTCGGTTCCGGGAACACCGGCGACTACAGGATCGGCTGGCAACTGGCAGGCACGTTCAACGGCGCTCCTGTCAACGGCAGCGGTCGTGCGGGTTCGGTGTTGTCCTTGCGCGAACAAGCGAAGTATCCGGTGGACGCGCATGTCCGCATCGGCAAAACCCGTATCGATGCTTCCGGCACCCTGACCGAACCGGGCAAGCTGGCCGCGCTTGATCTGCGCCTGAAGATCGCCGGGGTGAGCATGGCGCAACTTTATCCGCTGATTAACATAGTGCTGCCGGAGACGCCGCCATTTTCGACCGAGGGACATCTGACCGGAGCGCCTGGTGCGATGGGCGGCAACTGGAACTATGAAAAATTCAGCGGCAAAGTCGGCGCAAGCGATATTGCCGGCAGCCTGCGCTTCCAGGGACGCCGGCCCAGGCCTTATCTGGAAGGCACGGTCAGATCGAACTATTTGAATTTCAAGGACCTGGCCCCGTTGATCGGCGCCGACTCGAACGAGAGCAAGGCGTTGCGCGATGCGCCGGTGAGGCAACCGGAAGACAAGACGTTACCCGTTGAAGCGTTCAAGACCGGGCGCTGGACCAGTATCGACGCCGATGTGCAATTCACCGGCAAGAAGATCGTGCGCAAGGCTGAATTGCCGATCGATAACCTGGTGACACGGATTCATTTGCTGGACGGCACGCTGTCGCTGGCGCCGCTGAAGTTCGGTGTCGCCGGCGGCGCGCTGGTATCGAACCTGACGCTCGACGGCAAGACCAACCCGGTGCAGGCGGAAATGAAACTGTCGGCGCGTCATCTGAAATTGCGCCAGCTTTTTCCGACGCTTGAACCGATGCGCACCAGCCTGGGCGAAATCAATGGCGATGCGGCATTGACGGCACGCGGCAATTCGGTTGCCGCGCTGCTCGGTTCTTCCAACGGCGAAGTCAAGGCGGTGATCAATCAGGGCACGGTGAGCAAGTTTCTGCTGGAGGCGATGGGCTTGAACATCGGCAGCGTTGTCGTCACGCAGTTGTTCGGCGACCGGCAGGTGAAGTTGAATTGCGCCGTTACCGACTTCGTGATGGACAAAGGAATAATGCACCCGCGCGCCTTCGTCGTCGATACCGAGGACGCGAAAATCCATGTGAACGGCAATATCGACTTGGGGCGCGAACAACTGGCGTTGACGATTTACCCGGAAAGCACCGGATTGCGCGTGATCTCGCTACGCTCGCCCTTGTATGTGAACGGCACGTTCAAGAATCCCGACGTCGGCGTCAACAAGGGCGTGCTGGCGGCGAAGGCGGGCAGTGCGGTCGCGCTGGGCTTGCTGGCGCCGGTAGCAGCCGCCTTGATCCCGCTGGTCAATGTCGGTCCGGGCGAAAAGAGCGAATGCGGCACTTTGCTGGCCCAGGCTGCTGCAACAACAAAACCGGTTGCACCTGTCGTCGGCAAACAAGGTGAAAATGCCAGCGGCAGGTGATTTCTCCTCTTTAAAGACCCGCGCACAGCCGCTTGACGATACCCAACGCATAACGTGAGGCTACCCGGTCGACGAATTGCATGAAGTCGTGCGGCGCTTTTTCGTTCGCGCTATCGGAAATCGTCCGGATCACCGCGAACGGCACACCGAATTCAAAACATACCTGCGCGACCGCCGCGCCTTCCATTTCCACCGCCAGCAAGGATGGCAGCGCTTCCCTCAGTCCGGCGAGCTTGCCTGGGTTGTCGATGAATTCGTCTCCGCTGGCAATCAGCCCGCGATGCACTTGCGGTTGATGCAGGAAAAACTTGTTGATGTCATTCGCATCCATCAGATGCTGCAGGTCGCGCGCAACGAAATCAGTTGCTGCTTTTGCAAGTAGATCGGTTAAATGAATATCTGACCCGAAATGCGATTGCCCGGTCAGCGGTACTTGAAAGCGTGGAAAGATCGGCGTTGCATCCATGTCATGCTGGACCAGGGAATCGGCGATGACGATATCGCCGACTTTCACCGACTGGTCTGCAGCGCCCGCTACGCCCGTGAACACGACATGGGTCACATCGAAATGCTCGATCAGGGTTGCCACTGTCGCCGCGGCTGCAACCTTGCCTACGCGCGAGAGCACGCACACGGAATCGAGTTCGCCGAATTTTCCTCTGACGTAATTGCGCATGCCGCGTGTAACGGTGTGCGTCTCCCGCATGAGATCGATCAGCCCATGTTGTTCTTGTTGCATGGCGCTAATCAGACCGAGACGCAGGGAAGGGGATTTCATCGGCGAAGGGATGTGTGAAGGCAAAACCATAGCGTAGTGCTTTTGCCTGGGTTTGTGCAATCGACGCTGATGACGAGGGAGGAGGTTTTTAATCTTTTGATTTTGTATACGAATAGTAGTAGTGGTTAACAAGGTGCGGTTTCTGTGGATAACCGGGTAAACCACTAAAAAATCAAAAGTTTAGATGTTGTATAAGCGCTTGATTAATGTCTGTATGAAGAAAGAACAGTTTTTGGATAAAAAATCGCTTGTGAATATCAGACGACTTATCCCCAAAAGATTAAGCCTGAATTCAAAGAGTTATCCACAATCCTAAATGCAACAGCCGATATATTGAGTGTCAGTCAACCCGCTGTTATTCAAGCAACGATATGCTGTAACAATCAGACAATCTCCCAGAGGAATTCTTATGCAGCAGCAAGTGATCCAGCACCATATCAATGGCCATGTTGTCGCATCGGCCAGCGGTCGCCGGCAGGATGTATTCAATCCGGCCACCGGTGAAGTCTGTGCCCAGGTGGCGCTGGCAAACGTTGAGGAAGCCCATGCCGCCGTCGCTGCCGCTCAGGCTGCCGCTCCCGCCTGGGCTGAAACGGCGCCGTTAAAGCGCGCGCGCATCCTGTTCAAGTTCAAGGAATTGATCGAACAGCATCATGATGCGTTGGCTGCCGCGATCACGCGCGAGCACGGCAAGGTGTTTTCCGATGCGAAGGGCGAAGTTACGCGCGGGCTCGAAGTGGTCGAATTCGCATGCGGCGTGCCGCAACTGCTGAAAACACACTATACGGACAACATCGGCGGCGGCATCGACAACTGGCAATTGCGCCAGCCGTTGGGGGTGACCGCCGGCATCACGCCGTTCAACTTCCCGTTCATGGTGCCGATGTGGATGGCGCCGATGGCCATTGCAACCGGTAACACGTTTGTGCTGAAACCGTCCGAGCGCGATCCGTCGCCTTCATTAATGATTGCCGAATTATTCAAAGAGGCCGGTTTGCCCGATGGTGTATTCAATGTGGTGCAGGGCGACAAGATTGCAGTCGATGCCTTGCTGCATCACCCGGACGTGAAAGCGCTGTCTTTTGTCGGTTCGACACCGATTGCCGAATACATTTACGGCGAAGGCTCGCGCCGCAAGGGCGCTTATCCTTTGCGCGTACAGGCATTGGGCGGCGCGAAGAATCATCTGGTGGTGATGCCGGACGCGAACCTGGGGCAGGCGGTCGATGCGCTGATCGGTGCCGCCTACGGTTCGGCGGGCGAGCGTTGCATGGCGATTTCGGTGGCAGTAGCCGTTGGCAGTGTTGCCGGCAAGCTGGTCGAGGCGCTGATTCCGCGCGTCAAAGCGCTGAAAGTCGGCAACGGAATGGATGCGAACGCCGAAATGGGACCGGTCGTCACTGCACAGCACAAGGCGAAGATCGAAGCGTATATCGCGGAAGGGGTAGCTGCTGGCGCGGCATTGCTGGTCGACGGCCGCGGCCTGAAGGTGGCTGGCCATGAAAACGGCTTTTTCCTCGGCGGCTCGCTGTTCGACCATGTGACACCGGACATGAAAATCTACAAGGAAGAAATCTTCGGCCCGGTGTTGTGCGTGGTGCGGGTGCCGGATTTTGCAGCCGCTGTGGAATTAATCAATGCGCATGAGTTCGGCAATGGCGTGTCCCTGTTCACTTCCGACGGCAATACCGCGCGCGAGTTTTCGCGGCGCATCGAGGCCGGCATGGTCGGCATCAATGTGCCGATCCCGGTACCGATGGCCTGGCATTCGTTCGGCGGCTGGAAGCGTTCGCTGTTTGGCGACATGCATGCGTATGGGGAAGAGGGTATCCGGTTTTACACGCGCTACAAATCGGTCATGCAGCGTTGGCCGGAAACGATAGGCAAGGGCGCGGAATTCACGATGCCGGTGTCGAAGTAAGCCCGCTGTGGATAACTCTCTGGATAGCCGCTTGACCCTTTGGGGATAGCTCGCAAGATATGCAACGCCGAATTTTTTATCCAAGATCTGTTCTTGAAAAATACAGGGTTTATCCAGCCGCTTATACGAAACGTAAACATCTGATTCATTTCCGGTTTACTACGTTATCCACAGCATGAGGGCAGTGTTAACCACTACTACTATTCGTATACATCTATTACAAAATAAAAAAACCGCAAAACCTCACGCGGCCAGGCGACGGAAGACATTTCTGCGATTCATCCATACCCCAACACAAGATTGATGCAGGCTAAACGATAGGCAGTGTCGTATTGTCATCTTCCTCGCTGTAATGTGTACTTGTATCTACTGATGTATCGAGCGGGGGGTCCATGTCGGATGATGTGGTTCTGGAGACGAGAGGGTTAACCAAGGAATTCAAGGGATTCATTGCAGTCAACAATGTGAATCTGCGCGTGCAGCGCGGCCACATACACGCATTGATCGGCCCTAACGGCGCCGGCAAAACCACCTGCTTCAATTTGCTCACCAAATTCCTGGTGCCGAGTTCGGGGCAGATTCTGTTCAACAACCGCGACATCACTGCAGTCAAACCCGCTCACATTGCGCGCCAGGGCATCATCCGTTCTTTCCAGATTTCCGCAGTGTTCCCGCATTTGACGGTGCTGGAAAACGTGCGCATCGGTTTGCAGCGTGCGCTTGGCAATTCCTTCTATTTCTGGCAAAGCGAAAAACGGCTCGCTTCATTGAATGCACGCGCCATGGAATTGCTCGCCCAAGTCGACCTCGACAAATTCGCCGATACGATGACGGTCGATCTGCCGTACGGACGCAAGCGTGCGCTTGAAATCGCCACTACGCTGGCAATGGAGCCTGAGCTGATGCTGCTGGACGAGCCGACGCAGGGCATGGGCCATGAAGACGTGAGCCGCGTGACCGAATTGATCAGGAAAGTGTCGGCCGGCAGAACGATCCTGATGGTCGAACACAACATGAGCGTCATTGCCGGCATCAGCGACCGCATCTCGGTATTGCAGCGTGGCGCGCTGCTGGCGGAAGGCACGTATGCCGAAGTGTCGAACAATCCGCAGGTGATGGAAGCCTATATGGGCACCACTACCGGCGCACTGGAAGGAGCGCACTGAGTGGCGGCGCCCGTGCTGTCCATTTCCGGTTTGCACGCCTGGTATGGCGAATCACATATCCTGCATGACGTGAATCTTTCGGTGGAGCAGGGCGAGGTCGTCACCCTGCTTGGCCGCAACGGTGCAGGTCGCACAACCACGTTGCGCGCGATCATGGGGTTGACCGGCATGCGCAAGGGATCGATCAGGATCAACGGTGTCGAGGCGATTGCGCTGCCGACCTACAAGATCGCGCATCTGGGCGTCGGCTATTGCCCCGAAGAGCGCGGCATTTTTTCATCGTTGTCGACCGAAGAAAACCTGTTGCTGCCGCCTTTTGTATCGAAGACCGAACACGGCATGTCGGTCAGTGAGATTTATCAGATGTTTCCCAACCTGGAAGAACGCAAGAACAGCCAGGGCACGCGCTTGTCGGGCGGCGAACAGCAGATGCTTGCGGTCGCGCGGATTTTGCGCACCGGCGCGCGGCTCTTGCTGCTCGACGAGATTTCCGAGGGCCTTGCGCCGGTGATCGTGCAGGCGCTGGCGCGCATGATCACGACCTTGAAGGAGAAGGGCTACACCATCGTGATGGTGGAACAGAATTTCCGCTTCGCCGCGCCGCTGGCGGACCGCTTTTATGTGATGGAGCACGGCCATATTGTCGAGACGTTTGCCGCCTCCGAATTGAATAACAAGATGCCCGTGCTGCATTCGCTGCTCGGGGTTTAAGTCAGGTTTAGGTCAAGGAGATTGCGATGAAATCAAAAGCACTTGCACTGGCGATGACTGGGGTTGCGGCATTGGCGATTGCCGGATCGGCATCGGCGCAAATGTCGGGCGACGTGATCAGGATCGGCTTCATCACCGACATGTCGGGCCTGTACGAGGACATCGACGGCCCGGGCGGCGCCGAAGCGATCAAGATGGCGATTGCCGACATGGGCGGCGCGATCAACGGCAAGAAGATCGAGTTCCTTACCGCCGATCACCAGAACAAGGCCGATGTCGCCGCATCCAAGGCGCGCGAATGGTTCGACCGGCAAGGCCTCGACTTGCTCATCGGCGGCACCAACTCCGCGACCAGCCTGGCGATGTCCAAGGTGGCGGCGGAAAAAAAGAAACCGTTCATCGCCATCGGCTCCGGCACTGCACGCCTGACCAACGAGGAATGCACGCCGTACACGATCCACTATGCCTATGACACCGTGGCACTGGCCAGGGGCACCGGCTCGGCCGTCGTCAAGCAGGGCGGCAAGAGCTGGTTCTTCCTGACCGCCGATTACGCATTCGGCACATCGCTGGAAAAGGATACCGCCGATGTCGTCAAAGCCAATGGCGGCAAGGTGTTGGGCAGCGTCAAGCATCCGCTGTCGGCATCCGATTTTTCCTCCTTCCTGTTGCAGGCGCAGGCCTCCAAGGCGCAGATACTGGGGCTGGCCAATGCCGGCGGCGACACCATCAATGCGATCAAGGCAGCCAATGAATTCGGCATCACCAAGTCGATGCGTCTGGCGGGTCTCTTGATGTTCATCAACGACGTGCATTCGCTCGGCCTGAACCTGACGCAAGGCATGTACCTGACCGACGGCTGGTATTGGGATCAGAACGACGATGCCCGCGCATGGGCCAAGAAATACTTTGCGAAGATGAAAAAGGAACCGTCGATGCTGCAGGCCGGCGATTACTCGGCCGCGTGGCAGTACCTGAACGCGGTGAAAGCAACCGGCACCGACGATGGGGACAAGGTAGTTGCACAGATGAAGAAAACCAGGATCAATGACATGTTCGCGAAGAATGGCGTGATCCGTCCGGACGGACGCATGGTGCACGACATGTACCTGATGGAAGTGAAAAAGCCCTCGGAATCGAAGGGCGCGTGGGATTACTACAAGGTGCTGCAGACGATTCCGGGGGATCAGGCGTACACGACGAAGGCGGAGTCCAAGTGCCCATTGTGGAAGTGAGCACGCATGGAAATATTCGGCGTCCCTCTGCAAGCGCTCCTGAGCCAGTTGCTGCTCGGCCTGGTCAACGGCTCGTTCTACGCGATGCTGTCGCTCGGCCTGGCGGTGATTTTCGGCTTGCTCAACGTGATCAACTTCGCACACGGCGCGCTGTACATGATGGGCGCCTTCCTTGCGTGGATGGGACTCAATTATTTCGGCGTCAATTACTGGGTAATGCTGATTGCCGCGCCGTTGCTGGTCGGCGCCTTCGGCATCGTCATCGAAAAATCCATGCTGCGCCGGCTGTACCAGCTCGATCATTTGTACGGACTGCTGCTCACATTCGGCATCACGCTGATGATGGAAGGCCTGTTCCGTTCCTTCTACGGCGTGTCCGGCCAGCCGTATTCGGTGCCGGATGCGTTGTCCGGCGCGTTCAATCTCGGTTTCATGATCCTGCCGAAGTACCGTGCATGGGTGGTGTTCGCGTCCATGTTCGTCTGTTTCGCCACCTGGTATGTGATCGAAAAAACCAGGCTCGGCGCTTACCTGCGCGCGGGCACCGAAAATCCGAAACTGGTTGAAGCATTCGGCGTGAACGTGCCGCTGATGGTGACATTGACCTACGGCTTTGGCGTCGCGCTTGCCGCGCTTGCCGGCGTACTGGCGGCGCCCGTGGTGCAAGTATCGCCGTTGATGGGGGCGAACCTGATCATCGTCGTGTTTGCGGTGGTGGTGATCGGCGGCATGGGTTCCATCCTCGGCGCGATCGTCACCGGCCTTGCCCTTGGCGTCATCGAAGGATTGACGCGCGTGTTTTATCCGGAACTGTCGGCAACCGTGGTGTTCATCATCATGGCGATCGTCCTGATGTTGCGCCCGGCCGGCCTGTTCGGACGGGAAAAGTAGGGGAGAAGCATGAACAGGAAAATCGCGTATGCGCTCGCTTTCATCGCCGCACTGGCGGTACCTTATTTCGTGTATCCGGTGTTCCTGATGAAGGTGCTGTGCTTCGCCTTGTTCGCCAGCGCATTCAACCTGCTGCTCGGCTTCACCGGCCTGCTGTCGTTCGGCCATGCGGCATTCTTCGGCGGGGCAGGGTATATGGCCGGTTATGCAATTCGCTCCTGGGGATTGCCGTTCGAGCCTGGCATCCTGCTCGGCACTGCGGCGGGTGCGGCAATCGGTGTGGTCATGGGGGTGATCGCGATCCGCCGCCAAGGCATCTACTTTGCGATGATCACTTTGGCGCTGGCGCAGATGCTGTACTTTGCCTGCCTGCAGGCGCCTTTTACCGGCGGCGAGGACGGCTTGCAGGGCGTGCCGCGCGGGAAGCTGCTGGGAGCGCTCGACCTGTCGAACGACCTTGCGATGTATTACGTGGTGCTTGCGATTTTCATTGGCGGTTTCGCGCTGATCGTGCGTACCGTGCATTCACCGTTCGGCCAGGTATTGAAAGCGGTGAAGGAAAACGAGCCGCGCGCGATTTCGCTCGGTTACGACACTGACAAATACAAACTGCTTGCATTCGTGCTGTCGGCAGCGCTCTCCGGTCTGGCCGGCGCGACCAAGACCGTGGTGCTTGGCTTTGAAACGTTGACCGATGTGCATTGGAGCATGTCCGGCCTCGTGATCCTGATGACATTGGTCGGCGGTCTCGGTACATTGGCAGGCCCGGTCGTCGGAGCCCTGATCATCGTCGCGCTTGAAAACAAGCTGGGCGATTTCGGCAACTGGCTGGCAACGCTGACCAGCATCGAATGGTTCCGCACACTCGACGAGTCCGTCACCATTGTCACCGGCTTCATTTTCATCGTGTGCGTGCTCGCGTTTCGACGCGGCATCGTGGGCGAGATTGGCGCGCTGTTCAAACGCGCGCTGCCATCGCGAGCGGCGTAGCACTACAAAGTTGCCCTCCCTTTCAAACTTCTCTAACACAACAGACCTCCACACAGAATTTTCATTCCTGTACGCTGCAGGGCGGGCGAGTAATAGTGCTGCGAAGGCGGCGAATGCCGCATGTAATCTCTCGGCACTGTTGTGGTTTTGGTATAGCGGCCATTTGCTCGGGCAGATAGGATTCGTGATGACGGTATGCAATGTGACCGGCCTCCTGATCGGCAGCCGGTTGGCTAGCAGGAGTGGCAGCGGTTTCATACGAAAGTTTTTCCGCTGGTCGTTTCCGCATTGATCCTGAAGACTGGCTACGACACATTCTTCAAATCAATCCGCTGTTTGTTCCACGTGAAACAATGCGAAAAAAGGACGCTATGTTTGATCCGACCATCATTTTTCAACGCTCGCATACAGGCCGTAATGAAATTTATGAAAAGAAATGCGGGCTGACCCAAAGTGAACGCTTGGTCCTCATCATGATCGATGGTGTCACCTCGTATAGCGGTGTGCGCAGCAAGTTGCCGGCACTGACCGATGAGCGTTTCAGCCGGGCAGTCAATACCTTGTTGAAAAAAGAGCTGATACTCGAAGTGTTCATGCCGGTGGAAGGTCAGGAGGTCGAAGAAGTGGAAAGCGCAGTAGTCGACCGCTTCCTGCAACAAGACCCCACCGATCCGTTAACGATCATCTCCTTCGATCCCGACGAAGAGTTCGGAGTTTTCGGCCGCCCCATATCCCCGCCAGTGTTGGCGCAGGAGGCCCAGGCCGCAATGGCGGAATCCGTTGCTTCGGTTGAACCATCGCCGCCGGTCCAGCCTCACATTCCCGAGCTGCATCAACAGGCCGTGATGGATGAAGCGTTGATCCAGCAAGCCGATTCCTTGGCCGAAGAGGTAAGGGCGCGGCGACCCCAGCATGCAAACCGGGTGGAACCAGCCGCAGTTCCTGTTCCTCCCGTTGTTGTTAATATGGAAAATAAATCGGCTTCTCCGCCTGCACCAACTGAAAGAACGCATTGGGGCTACTGGCTCATCGGTCTTGGCATGGCTTTCATCGTCGGTTTCCTGCTCGCCCGCCTGATGCGCTAGAGCGGTGTTTTGTTTCACGTGAAACAAAAGCACATGTAATCTCGCGGATGGGCCAGCGGGACGACCGAAAAAGCTCGTATAATCTCGCCTCCGGGCACGGAAGATGCCCAGTCCGAATCTCTTCGTTTCGCTGAGGCGAACTATGCTTTTCCCTACAGAATTTGACGTCATCGTGGTCGGCGGTGGTCATGCCGGCACCGAGGCTGCGCTCGCATCCGCTCGCATGGGGCAGAAGACGTTACTGCTCACGCATAACATCGAAACCCTGGGTCAGATGTCCTGCAATCCGTCCATCGGCGGCATCGGCAAGGGGCATCTGGTGAAAGAAGTCGACGCGCTGGGTGGCGCGATGGCAATCGCCACCGATGAAGCGGGCATCCAGTTCCGCATCCTGAATTCGTCAAAAGGCCCGGCGGTGCGCGCAACCCGTGCGCAAGCCGATCGTATTCTGTACAAGAAAGCGATCCGCAGCCGGCTCGAAAACCAGCCCAATCTGTGGTTGTTCCAGCAAGCAGTCGATGACCTGATGGTGGAGGGGGACCGTGTGGCCGGGGCTGTCACGCAAGTCGGCATCCGCTTCCGCAGCCGCGCCGTTGTGCTCACGGCCGGTACTTTCCTCGACGGGAAAATTCACGTCGGCCTGAACAATTATTCGGGAGGCCGCGCCGGCGATCCCCCCGCGGTTTCGCTGTCCGCCCGTCTGAAGGAATTGAAGCTCCCCCAGGGCAGGTTGAAAACCGGCACGCCGCCACGCATCGATGGTCGCACCATCGATTTTTCCGTGATGGAAGAACAGCCGGGCGATCTCGACCCGATTCCGGTTTTTTCCGTGATGGGTTCGGTCGACCTGCATCCGCAACAATTGCCGTGCTGGATTACGCACACCAACGAACGCACGCACGACATTATCCGTAACGGTCTCGATCGCAGTCCCATGTATACCGGCGTGATCGAAGGGGTCGGCCCGCGCTATTGCCCATCGATTGAAGACAAGATCCACCGCTTCGCCGACAAGAACGCGCACCAGATTTTCCTGGAACCCGAAGGATTGACCACCAACGAGTTTTATCCGAACGGCATCTCGACCAGCTTGCCGTTCGACGTGCAACTGAACCTCGTGCACTCGATGCGCGGCCTGGAAAATGCCCACATCCTGCGCCCCGGTTATGCGATCGAATACGACTATTTCGATCCACGTGGATTGAAAGCGTCGCTGGAAACCAAGGCGATCCAGGGGTTGTTCTTTGCCGGCCAGATCAACGGCACTACCGGTTACGAAGAGGCAGCGGCTCAAGGACTGCTCGCCGGACTGAATGCCGCGTTGCTCACGCAAGGCCGCCAAGCGTGGACCCCGCGCCGTGACGAAGCTTATCTCGGCGTACTGGTCGACGACCTGATTACCAAGGGTGTGCAAGAGCCGTACCGGATGTTCACCAGCCGCGCCGAATACCGGTTGAGCTTGCGCGAAGATAATGCCGATTTGCGCCTGACGGAAATCGGTCGCCGGCTCGGCTGTGTCGGCGATGCGCAATGGGCGGTGTTCGATAAGAAACGCGAAGCGGTTGCACGCGAGCTTGAGCGTTTGAAATCGACCTGGGTCAATCCTCGTCTGGTTGCCGATGCGGAAGCCGAGCGCGTGTTGGGCAAAGCCATAGAGCGCGAATATGCGCTCACCGACCTGCTGCGCCGTCCGAATGTGAGCTACGACAGCCTGATGACCTTGAAGGGAATGGATGGGCAAGACCTGGCCGGCCCCGGCGTCAACGACGATGCCGTCAAGGAACAAGTCGAGATCCAGGTGAAATATGCCGGCTACATTGACCGCCAGGCACGCGAAGTCGAACGTCATGACTACTATGAAAATCTGAAATTGCCGAACAACATCGATTACATGGAAGTGCGCGGTCTGTCGGTGGAAGTGCGGCAAAAGCTGAACAAGCATCGCCCGGAAACACTGGGTCAGGCATCGCGCATTTCGGGCGTGACGCCTGCTGCGATTTCGCTGTTGCTGGTGCACCTGAAAAAAGGCGGATTCAAGGATTTCGCCACTGACACCACTGCAGCCTGAGATGACCGCATTCGATCGCAACACGTTGCAACGCATGCTCGCTGAAGGTGCGCAGGCGTTGCAGCTCTCCCTCAATGACGCCCAACAGACGCAACTGCTCGACTATCTCGCGCTACTATCGAAGTGGAACGCAGTCTACAACCTGACCGCAGTGCGCGACCCGGTGCAAATGGTCACGCAACACTTGCTCGATTCGCTTGCAGCAATACCGTCTTTCGCCAACGCACAGCATGTGCTCGACGTCGGCGCCGGCGGCGGCTTGCCCGGTATGGTGCTGGCAGTCGCGCGTCCCGACATGAAAGTGTCGCTGATCGACACCGTGCATAAGAAAACCGCATTTCTGACGCAAGCCAAGGCGGAACTCGGCTTGTACAACGTGACCGTGCATACCGGGCGGGTGGAACAGTTGCAGGTGCCGCACAAGTTCGACGTGATCACGTCGCGCGCCTTTGCCGAACTCGCCGATTTTGTTACCTGGTCTGCGCATCTGCTGCAACAGGGCGGGCACTTCATCGCCATGAAAGGCGTGCTGCCGAAAGAAGAAATTGCACACCTGCCGTCAGGCTGGAAAGTCGCCAAGGTGCAACCATTATCGGTTCCGGGACTCAATGCCGAGCGTCATCTGATTTTCATCGAGGCAGAGGAGGGGCAATGACCGCACTGTTCCATGCACTCGCCAACAATCCCATATTCCATTAAAACCACATGGCAAAGATATTCTGTGTCGCCAACCAGAAGGGCGGTGTCGGCAAAACGACTACGGCAGTCAATCTCGCTGCCGGCCTTGCACGGCTTGGCCAGCGCGTGTTGCTGGTCGACCTCGATCCGCAAGGCAATGCAACGATGGGCACCGGCATTAACAAGGCTGAACTGGAAGCATCCGTGTATGAAGTATTGGTCGGCATCTCGGACATCAAGGCCGCACGCAAACGCTCGGAGTCCGGCGGCTTCGATGTGCTACCCGCGAATCGCGAACTGGCCGGTGCCGAAGTCGAAATGGTCGAACTCGACAACCGCGAAAAGCGCCTGAAGGATGCGCTCATGGCGGTCGATACCGAATATGACTTCGTGCTGATCGACTGCCCGCCTGCATTGTCGATGCTGACCTTGAACGGCTTGTGCGCGGCCCATGGCGTGGTCATCCCGATGCAGTGCGAGTATTACGCGCTGGAAGGGTTGTCCGACCTCGTCAACACGATCAAGAAGGTGCATGCCAAACTCAATACCGACCTGAAGATCATTGGCCTGTTGCGCGTAATGTTCGATCCGCGCATGACTTTATCGCAGCAGGTCTCGGCGCAACTGGAACAACACTTTGGCGACAAGGTCTTTAAGACCATCATTCCGCGCAATGTACGCTTGGCCGAGGCGCCATCCTACGGCATGCCCGGCGTGGCTTTCGACACTGCATCCAAGGGCGCCCAAGCCTATATCGCGTTCGGTGCGGAGATGGTTCAACGCATCAAATCCATGTAAAGAGCATTATGGTCACCAAGAAAATCAAGGGCCTCGGGCGCGGACTCGATGCGCTGCTCGGCGGCTCCTCCGACATCGAGGAAGCGGTACCCACTGTGCCAGGCGCGCCGACGATGCTGAACGTATCGCAGATGCAAGCCGGCAAATACCAGCCGCGCACGCGCATGGACGAAGGCGCCTTGAACGAACTGGCCGCGTCGATCAAGGCGCAGGGTCTGATGCAACCCATCCTGGTGCGCCCGCTTGGTCACAATGGCCATGACAAGTATGAAATCATCGCCGGTGAGCGGCGTTATCGCGCTGCGCAAATCGCCGGCTTGTCCGAAGTGCCGGTCTTGGTAAAAGATGTCGACGACCAGGCAGCCGCCGCAATGGCGCTGATCGAAAACATCCAGCGCGAGGACTTGAATCCGCTGGAAGAAGCGCAAGGCATCCACCGTCTGATCGCCGATTTCAATTTCACCCATGAACAGGCCGCCGGTGCAGTCGGCCGCTCGCGCAGTGCGGTATCGAATTTGCTGCGTCTGTTAAATCTCGCCAAGCCGGTGCAGACCATGTTGATGGCCGGCGATATCGACATGGGCCACGCGCGCGCGCTGCTCGCGGTCG
>DASVLY010000063.1:0-3671 GCA_036384635.1 Noviherbaspirillum sp.
GCCGACATCGAAAGCGCGATCCACGAAAAGCAGCGTTGGATTTTCGCCAAGCTCAACGAGCGCCGCGAACGCTCGGCACGCCGCTTGCAGCCGCAGATGCAATGGTGCGACGGCGCAACGCTGCCCTATTTCGGTGCCGATCTGACGCTGCGCATCATTGCCGCACAGGCCGCTGGCGTTGCCTACGATGAAGTCAAACGCGAACTGACGGTAAGCCTGCCGCCGGACGCGACCGAGCAGCAATTGAAGGACCGCGTGCAGGGCTGGCTGCAACTGGAAGCAAAACGCATCTTTGCCGAGCGCCTGCCGGTGTACGCGGAAAAACTCGGCGTCACTTATCGCTCGTTTTCCTTGTCGTCAGCCGCCACGCAATGGGGCTCCTGCACGGCAGACGGCAAAATCAGGCTAAACTGGCGGCTGATCCATTTCGCGTTGCCGATGATCGATTACGTGATCGCGCATGAACTGGCACATCTGCGTGAGATGAATCACAGCCCGCGCTTCTGGGCCACCGTACAATCAATATTCCCCGATTTCAAGGCAGCCAAACAGGCATTGCGCGATAGCGGCCCGGAAACGCTGCCGGTCTTTTGAAAGAGAACATCATGCGCATTCTGCACACCATGCTGCGCGTCGGCGATCTGCAACGCTCGATCGATTTCTATACCAATGTGCTCGACATGAAACTGTTGCGCACCACCGAACGGCCGGATCAGAAATACACGCTGGCCTTCGTCGGCTACGGCCACAACCCCGATCATGCGGAACTGGAGTTGACCTACAACTACGGCGTCGACAAGTACGAACTTGGCACTGCATACGGCCATATCGCGATTGCAGTGGAAGACATCTACCGGACTTGCGAACATGTGAAGGCGCAGGGCGGCAACGTCATGCGCGAGCCCGGTCCTGTGAAAGGCGGCAACACAGTGATCGCGTTCGTACAAGATCCGGACGGCTACAAAATCGAACTCATCGAGCACAAGTCGATGTGACTAGTGGTTCGTCGCAGCTCGATTTGCGCCTTGCACTCGCCTTTGAGGGGCCGGCAGAACCCGTAACTTGGGCTGTGACGGACCACTAAACAGCAAGGCGGTTTGCCAGTGCAACAAACAGTTCCATCGGCACCGCCTCCGGACGCGCCTGCGGGTCCACGCCTGCGTCGATCAGTTCATTCTCGCTGAACATGCCGGCAACGCAATTGCGGATCACCTTGCGCCGCTGCGAAAACGCCTGCGTCACCACACGCTCCAGCTTTGCCGCATCACACGACAGAGGCTCGGACAATGGAATCATGCGCACAATCGCGGAATCGACCTGCGGCGGCGGGTCGAACGCAGTGGGCGGCACCACAAACGACAACTCCATGTGGTAACGCCATTGCAGCATCACCGACAGCCTGCCATAAGTCTTGCCGCCCGGCTCCGCGACCATGCGCTCGACCACTTCCTTTTGCAGCATGAAGTGCTGGTCCTGCACCTGCGGAGCGATCTGCGCGAGATGAAACAGCAAGGGGCTGGAAATGTTGTACGGCAAGTTGCCGACCACGCGCAGCTTTCTGCCTTCGGGACGCGGGATCGCGGCGAAATCGAATTGCAGCGCATCTCCCGCGTGAATGATCAATTTTTCCGGATCGAACGTTTTTTGCAAGCGCGCAACCAGGTCGCGGTCGAGCTCGACCACATGCAGTTGATTCAGCGATTCCAACAGCAGGCGCGTCATCGCGGCCAATCCGGGACCGATCTCGACCATCGTATCGCCGGGCTGCGGATCGATCGCGCGAATGATGTCGTATAACACCGACTGGTCGGTCAGGAAGTTCTGGCCGAAGCGTTTGCGTGGGATATGTTTCATTGTGAGTGTACGGAAGAAGCGGCAGCCATCTGCGCCGCCACCCTGACCGCTTCCATCATGCTGCCATGATCGGCGTGGCCCAGGCCGGCGGCTGCCAGGTCGAGCGCGGTGCCATGGTCGACCGAAGTGCGAATGATCGGCAGCCCGAGCGTGATATTGACGCCGCGTCCGAAGCTTGCATGCTTTAACACCGGCAAGCCCTGATCGTGATACATCGCCAGTACGCAGTCGGCCTGCTGCAGATACCTGGGCTGGAACAGTGTATCGGCGGGATAGGGGCCGCTTGCATCGATGCCTTTGGCTTGCGCTGCCTTCAACACCGGCGCGATCACGTCGATTTCCTCGCGGCCGAGATAGCCGCCTTCGCCAGCATGCGGATTCAATCCGGTGACCAGAATGCGCGGCTCTCCGATGCCGAACTTGTGCCGCAAATCGCCATGCACGATGTCGAGCGTGCGCGCGAGACTGTCGAAGGTAATCGCCGCCGGCACATCTTTCAACGGCAGATGCGTGGTCGCCAGCGCCACGCGCAAAAGCGGCGTGCCGCCGGCGAGCATCATCACTACCTGCGACGTGCCGGTTTGCTCGGCCAGATATTCGGTATGGCCGGTAAACGGCACGCCGCAATCGTTGATCGTGCTCTTTTGCACAGGCGCGGTGACGATCGCATCGAACTGCTTGTGCAGTGCCCCCTTGATCGCGACATCCAGCGTCTGCAGCACCGCGCGCCCGTTGCGCGCATCGAGTTTCCCCGGGACCGCCGGCTCGGCCAGCGGACAGTCGATCACCGTAATCCGATCCGCCAGCGGATGCGGCAAGCCGCTGTTGGAAAGCGCCTGTATCGACAAAGCGAGCAGCTTTATCGATGGATCGATGTCGCGCGCAATGAGCGACAGCAACGCCGCATCACCGATCAGCACGCTGTTGACCTGCGCGCGCAGTTCCCACGCTGCCCGCAGCGCAATCTCTGGTCCGATGCCCGCAGGTTCGCCGCAGGTGATCGCAATCGTCGGTCGCGCGTTCATGAAGCGTTAGCGCGCATCGCTGACATCGGTGCGATATTCGACGTATGCGCGGTCGCGCAACTGGCGCAGCCAGTCCTGGGTCGCCTCTTCGAGTTTGCGCTCGCGGATCGCCTGGCGCGCGATCAGGCGCTGGCGCTCCTGCGACACGTCTTCGCGTTTGCGTTCGAGCACCTGGATCAGGTGGAAACCGAACGGCGACTCGACCGGTTCGCTGACCTGCCCCGGTTGCAGTGCATCCATCGCGCGCTCGAACTCGGGCACGGTGTCGCCCGGATAAATCCAGCCGAGATCGCCGCCTTTCGATGCGGACAAGTCGTTCGAATAGAGTCTGGCCAGGTCTTCGAATTTTGCCGCCTTGTTGTCCAGGCGCTGCTTGAGTTCCGTCAGCTTGCGTCTGGCATCGGCCGGCGTCACCATCTGGTTGACTTTGATCAGGATGTGGCGCGCGTGCGTCTGCTGCACCGCGCCGACACTGGCGCTGCCCCTCATCACGCTGGCGCTGCGCTTGCCGGCCAGCTTCAGGATATGGAAACCGTTCGCGCTCTTGATGATCGGCGAGACGTCGCCCTGCTTCATGGTGGCAACCGCATCGACGAACAACTGCGGCAGGCGTTCCGCGCCGCGCCAGCCGAGGTCGCCGCCGGCCAAGGCATCGGAGGCGTCGGAATAGGCGGCGGCCAGCCTGGCGAAATCGCCGCCAGCCTGCAGTTGCCGCAGCACGTCCTCGGCGCGCTTGCGGCGCTCGGCGATCTGCTCGGCGCTTGCGTTTTCGGGAATGTGTACCAGGATGTG
>DASVLY010000064.1:0-2708 GCA_036384635.1 Noviherbaspirillum sp.
GGCATCAATTTCGGGTGCGGGTACGAAGACAGGCCCTTGCCGTCGACTTCGCGCCGGAAGTTGAGCAGTTGTTCTTCGGTGAGGCGGCCTTCGAGGAAGGCGCGGGCATAAATGCCTGGAGAGGAGTGGCCCTGAATGTAGAGCAAGTCGCCGCCGTGTTCTTCGGTCGGTGCATGCCAGAAATGGTTGAAGCCGATGCCCAGCATGTTGGCCAGCGAGGCAAAGCTGGAGATATGACCGCCGAGATCGCCGTCGGCGCGGTTGGTTTTGACTACCATCGCCATCGCGTTCCAGCGCATCCAGGAGCGCAGGCGCTCTTCGTATTCGAGATTTCCGGGGCAGTGTTCGCCGAGGTGGGCGGGAATAGTGTTGACGTAAGCGGTATTGCTGGAGAAGGGGATGTGGGCGCCGCGGCGTCGAGCCAGATCGACCATGCGCTCCATCAGGTAATGCGCGCGCTCGGGACCTTCGGTTTCAATCACGGCTTCAAGCGCATCGAGCCATTCTTGCGTTTCCATTACATCGGGATCGTTGGCGGCTTGCGCCAGTACATCGTCTAACAGGGCGGACATGTGACGTCTCCTAGGTTGAAGGACCTACCCGAGATCTCGCAATCGGGCATTTTTTTGACAAATTTTTACTTGGATGGTGCGTGGTGAAAAAATTTTAACAGCAGTTCCACAGCTTTTCAAATAATGGGATAAATTTTTACAATGTGAAATTCGGATGATGCCGTGCAGCATTGGCTTGTGCCGAGTGGCATACAGTTTTTTTGCAGCGTGCCGCCGCACGTGGGCTCTATAATCTTGTTTTAAACCGTATCCACCCGCTCAACAATAACCATGTCTGCACAACTCATCAACGGAAACCTGCTCTCCCAACAATTGCGCGCCGATGTCGCCAAACGCGCCGCCGCCCTCACCGCCCAAGGCAGGCAGCCGGGTCTGGCGGTGATCCTGGTCGGCGACAATCCGGCGTCACAAGTCTATGTGCGCAACAAGGTGAAAGCCTGCGAAGACAATGGACTGCATTCGGTGATGGAGAAATATGGCGCGGACATGACCGAGGAAGCGCTGCTTGCGCGCATAGCTGCATTGAACAAGGACCCGAAAATTCATGGAATCCTGGTGCAACTTCCCTTGCCCGTTCACATCAATGCACATAAGGTGATTGAAGCGATCGCACCGGAAAAGGATGTCGACGGCTTCCATATCAGCAATGCGGGCCTGCTGATGACCGGCCAGCCGCTGTTCCGTCCCTGCACTCCGTATGGCGTGATGAAGATGCTGGAATCGATCGATTATCCGGTGCGCGGCGCCAATGCCGTAGTGGTCGGCGCCTCCAATATCGTCGGCAAGCCGCAGGCGATGCTGCTGCTGCAGGCGGGTGCGACCGTCACCATCTGCAACTCGAAGACCCGGGATCTCGGCCATCATACGCGGCAAGCCGATATCCTGGTGGTTGCGACCGGCAAACGGAATATCGTCACTGCCGACATGATCAAGCCGGGCGCGGTCGTCATCGACGTCGGCATGAACCGTGACGACGAAGGCAAGCTGTGCGGCGATGTCGATTTCGCCAATGCGAAGGAAGTCGCCGGCTACATCACCCCGGTGCCGGGCGGTGTCGGCCCGATGACGATTACCATGCTGCTCGTGAATACGATTGAAGCTGCGGAAAGAAACTGACCGATGAATACTGCCACCAACCCCCTGCTCGATTTTTCCGACTTGCCCCGGTTTGACGCAGTCAAACCGGAACATGTCACCCCTGCGATTTCGTCACTGCTGGATGAAAATCGCGCAGTCGTCGCCCGGCTGGAAGCGCCGATGGATAAAGTCACCTGGGATAACTTTGTCGTGCCGCTGGACGACGCGACCGAACGCCTGGGCCGTGCGTGGAGCATTGTCGGCCACCTGAACGCAGTGGCCGATACCCCGGAACTGCGCGCCGCCTACAACGAGAACCTGCCGAAGGTCACCGAATTCTGGACCGAGCTCGGCCAGAATCTCGTGCTGTTCGACAAATACAAGGCGCTGAAAGCGGACAGCGAATACGCCGGTCTGACTGCGGCGCGCAAGAAAATCATCGAAAACGCATTGCGCGACTTCCGCCTGGGCGGCGCGGAACTGCCGGATGACAAGAAAGCGCGCTTCGCCGAAATCCAGGAAAAACAGGCGGCGATCTCGACCAGATTCTCTGAAAATGTGCTGGATGCGACCAATGATTACCAATTGCTGGTCGAAAACGAAGCCGACCTGGCCGGCCTGCCCGACGACATCAGGCAAGTCGCGCGCGCGGCAGCCGAGAAGGATGGCAAGAGCGGATACAAGTTCACGCTGCATTTCCCGTCCTACTTCCCTATCCTGCAATACGCCGACAAGCGCGAGCTGCGCGAAACGATTTACCGCGCGAATGCGACCAAGGCTTCCGAACTCGGCGCGAAGCCTGAGTGGGACAACACGCAAAACATCGCCGACATCCTGAAGCTGCGCGACGAGGAAGCCAGGCTGCTCGGCTTCAAAAACTATGCCGAAGTGTCGCTGGTGCCGAAGATGGCTGAAACGCCGCAGCAGGTGATTGACTTCCTGGAAGACCTTGCCCGGCGCGCGCGTCCGTTCGCAGAAAACGATCTGGCAGAATTGCGCGCATTCGCGCAGAAGGAACTCGGCCTCGACAAGCTCGAAGCATGGGATGTCGCCTACGCA
>DASVLY010000065.1:0-10273 GCA_036384635.1 Noviherbaspirillum sp.
GAGATGGTGATGCCGGGTGACAACGTATCGATCACGGTGCAGTTGATCAACCCGATTGCGATGGAAGAAGGTCTGCGTTTCGCAATTCGTGAAGGTGGTCGTACCGTCGGCGCCGGCGTCGTTGCCAAAATCATCGAGTAATACTTGAATCATCGCGCTGCGATCGTCGGGCTGATCCCGGACATCGTGGCGTTGTTGATTCAAATAAAGTTTTAAGTGTAGGGGTATAGCTCAACTGGCAGAGCGTCGGTCTCCAAAACCGAAGGTTGGGGGTTCGATTCCCTCTGCCCCTGCCATCTGTCAAGGTGCAGGGCATCGAAAGAAACTGGTATGTCTAACCACCCCGTGGAAACCGTCAGCGCATCGGGCGACAAGATCAAGGTTGCTTTGGCTATTGGTGCCGTGATTGCGGGTGTCGTCGGTTTTTATCTTCTGTCGGATAAGCCAACAATTGTGCGCGCAGCAGCGCTGGTTGCTGGTTTGTTAGTGGCAATCACTGCAGCATGGACCTCGCAACCGGGGCGTAATTTTCTTGCTTTCGGAAAAGAATCTGTTCGTGAGGTGAGGAAGGTTGTCTGGCCTGCTCGCAAGGAGGCAATGCAGATTACTGCAGTTGTGTTCGGCTTCGTTCTGTTAATGGCGGTCTTCTTGTGGGGTGCGGATAAGATTCTTGAGTTTGTGTTGTACGACTTGATCTTGGGCTGGAAGAAATAATGAGCGATGACATGCAAGATACGGCAGCTCAATTCGGCGGCAACAAGCGCTGGTATGTAGTGCACGCCTACTCTGGAATGGAGAAGAGCGTGCAGCGTGCATTGATGGAGCGCATCGAGCGTGCCGGTATGCAGGATAAGTTTGGTCAGATTTTGGTGCCGACTGAAGAGGTGGTGGAAGTTAAAAATGGTCAGAAGTCGGTCACCGAACGCCGTTTCTTCCCGGGTTATGTGCTGGTTGAAATGGAAATGACGGACGAGACTTGGCACTTGGTTAAAAACACCAGCAAGGTCACCGGCTTTATTGGTGGTAAGTCCAACAAGCCGACGCCGATTCCGCCGCATGAGGTTGACAAGATCCTGCACCAGATGCAGGAGGGTGTCGAAAAGCCGCGTCCGAAAGTGCTGTATGAGGTGGGCGAAATGGTTCGTATCAAGGATGGGCCGTTCACCGACTTCAACGGCAATGTTGAGGAAGTCAATTACGAGAAATCGCGCGTGCGTGTTTCGGTCACTATTTTTGGTCGCGCCACACCAGTTGAACTGGAATTCGGCCAAGTCGAAAAGGTCTAATCTCCCTTGTGGGAGAGATTTGCGTCAAGTCCCGATTGGATCGCGGCATGCTTCATCGTCGTGAAATCTAAAAGCGGCAAAGAGGAGCCCTAGTAGCCGGTTGGCGGTCGGGCGATAATACTCAATCAATGTAGGAGCCATCATGGCAAAGAAAATCATCGGTTTTATCAAGCTGCAAGTGCCGGCTGGTAAAGCCAACCCGTCCCCCCCAATTGGCCCGGCACTGGGCCAGCGCGGTTTGAATATTATGGAGTTCTGCAAGGCGTTTAACGCTCAGACTCAAGGCGTCGAGCCGGGGTTGCCGATTCCGGTGGTGATCACCGCCTATGCTGACAAGTCTTTCACCTTCGTGATGAAGACGCCGCCGGCAACCATCCTGATCAAGAAAGCCGCTGGCATTCAGAAGGGTTCGTCCAAGCCGCATGTCGACAAGGTTGGCAAAATCACCCGCAAACAGGCGGAAGAAATCGCAACAACCAAGATGCCGGATCTCACAGCAGCTGACATGGAGGCTGCCGTGCGCACGATCGCCGGTTCCGCTCGCTCCATGGGTATTACGGTGGAGGGTCTGTAATGGCTAAGTTATCCAAGCGCGCCAAGGCAATCAAGGCGAAAGTTGACCGTACCAAGCTCTATCCGTTTGATAACGCGATCGCGCTGATCAAAGAGTGTGCAATCGCCAAATTCAACGAGTCGATCGACGTTGCAGTGCAGCTCGGGGTTGACGCAAAGAAATCTGATCAGGTGGTCCGCGGTTCTGTAGTGCTGCCGGCTGGTACCGGTAAGACCGTGCGTGTCGCGGTGTTTGCTTCCGGTGATAAGGCTGAAGCGGCCAAAGCAGCTGGCGCAGATGTGGTCGGCATGGAAGACTTGGCAGAACGCATCAAGGGTGGCGACATGCCGTTCGATATCGTAATCGCATCGCCTGACACGATGCGTATCGTCGGTACCCTCGGTCAGGTTCTTGGTCCACGTGGTTTAATGCCGAACCCCAAGGTCGGCACTGTGACCCCGGATGTTGCGACCGCAGTCAAGAACGCGAAAGCTGGCCAAGTGCAATACCGTACCGACAAGGCCGGTATCATTCACGCCACTATTGGCCGCAAGTCGTTCTCCGACGCTGATCTGAAGTCCAATCTACTAGCGCTGATCGAGGCGCTGAACAAGGCCAAGCCAGCTTCCAGCAAAGGTGTGTACCTGCGCAAAGTGGCGATCTCGTCGACGATGGGCGCAGGTGTGCGCGTAGATCAGGCGAGTTTGGTTGCTTAATGTTGAATCAAGCCCACATGCTGTGTATGCAGCATGTGGCGAATCTTTGGGCTGGTTTCGTTTCGGCAGGTTTGAAGCGGGCCGGATTGTCAAAGACCGTTGGGCGGTCGTACAGGTTTTTCGGTGTGCAAAGTTAAACGTTGAACGAGCAATCGTCAGCACCCAACGCAGATGGTGAACCCGAACAGTTTTTGTAGTCAACGCTAGTACGCTAGCACTGAACTCCTGAACTTCGGACGCCGTGTTCGAACCGATGCGAGGTATTTAACCGAGCATCATTTTTGGAGGTTGATCTTGAGTCTCAATCTGAATGACAAAAAGGCCGTCGTTGCCGAAGTCTCCGCAAAGGTAGCAACTGCGCAGACCATCGTTGTGGCCGAATACCGTGGCATCCAGGTTGGTCACTTGACGCAACTGCGCGCCAAAGCGCGTTCCCAAGGTGTGTACCTGCGCGTGTTGAAAAACACGCTCGCACGTCGTGCTGTCGAAGGGACGCCGTTTGCTGGCCTTGCCTCCGAAATGACCGGCCCGTTGATCTACTCGATCTCCGAGGATGCCGTTGCTGCCGCTAAAGTCGTTCACGACTTTGCCAAAGGCAACGACAAACTGGTTGTTAAGGCAGGCAACTACGCAGGCAAACAGCTTGACAAGGCGGGCGTTGCTGCACTGGCAAGTATCCCAAGTCGCGAAGTTCTCATCTCCCAGTTGTTGGGCGTGATGCAGGCTCCGGTTTCCGGCTTTGCCCGCGCACTGGCTGCCCTCGCAGCGAAGAAGGAAACCGAAGGCGCATAATTTGCCCTCGTTTCTTTTTGCGTCAGTACCGATCAAATGTAATAACCGAATCAAAATTTAGGAGTTTCAAATGGCAATTAGCAAAGACGACATCCTTGAGGCCGTAGGTCAGATGACCGTGATGGAACTGAACGACCTGGTTAAGGCGTTCGAAGAGAAGTTTGGCGTGTCTGCAGCTGCGATGGCAGTTGCAGGGCCGGCTGCTGGCGCTGGCGCTGCTCCGGCTGCTGAAGAGAAGACCGAATTCACTGTTGTTCTGGCTGAGGTCGGCGCGAACAAGGTTGGCGTGATTAAGGCAGTTCGCGAAATCACTGGCTTGGGCCTGAAAGAAGCGAAAGACTTGGTTGATGGTGCACCGAAGCCCGTCAAGGAAGGCATCGCCAAGGTAGACGCAGAAGCAGCTAAGAAGAAGCTGGAAGAGGCTGGCGCGAAAGCCGAACTCAAGTAATTTCGACTTGCCAGGGCGAACTAAAAATCGCCGGAGTCAAAGCTTGGAACTCTCTCGAAAGGGCGGGTTCGGCTTTGGCTCCTTTGTCGTTTTCGTGTTTTGAAGTGCCTTTGCCTGTAGCAAAGAATGGGTTGAGGCAGTAGGTAGTCTAGTTAAAGCTGAAGGGCTGAGGCTTGAGGTTTCGCAGATGGCAGCAGGTGGCGTGATGCGACCACAGCGAATCCTGAATTCTCCATCCTTCTGTCACTCACGGAGTGTCCATGCACTACTCATTTACTGAGAAGAAGCGCATTCGCAAGTCGTTCGCGAAGCGCGCTAACGTTCACAACGTTCCGTTCCTGCTGGCGACCCAGCTCGAGTCGTATACGAGCTTCCTGCAGGCCGATAAAGCTCCATCGCAACGCAAGAATGAAGGGCTGCAATCCGCCTTCACCTCAATTTTTCCAATCGTATCGCACAATGGATTTGCGCGGCTAGAGTTTCTGTCTTACGTATTAGGCGATCCGCCGTTCGACGTAAAAGAGTGCCAACAGCGTGGTTTGACCTTTGCGTCGCCGCTGCGTGCAAAAGTGCGTCTGGTCATTCTGGACAAGGAATCTCCGACCAAGCCGGTGGTGAAGGAAATGAAGGAGCAGGAAGTCTACATGGGCGAACTGCCGCTCATGACGACTACCGGTTCGTTCGTGATCAACGGCACTGAGCGCGTAATCGTGTCGCAGCTGCATCGTTCGCCGGGCGTGTTCTTCGAGCATGACCGTGGCAAGACGCATTCGTCCGGCAAGCTGTTGTTCTCCGCTCGCATCATTCCATATCGCGGCTCCTGGCTCGACTTTGAATTCGATCCGAAGGACATTCTGTTCTTCCGTATTGACCGTCGTCGCAAGATGCCGGTGACGATCCTGTTAAAAGCGATCGGCATGACACCGGAGCAGATTCTCGCGAATTTTTTCGTGTTCGACAATTTCACGCTGCGCTCTGAGGGCGGAGAGATGGAATTCGTCGCTGAGCGTTTGCGCGGCGAGGTTGCCCGTTTTGACATTGCCGACAAGTCGGGCAAGGTGATTGTCGCGAAGGACAAGCGCATCAACGCCAAACATGTGCGTGAGATCGATGCAGCCGGCATCAAGCATATTTCAGTGCCGGAAGACTACCTGCTTGGCCGCGTGTTGGCGAAGAATATCGTTGATGCGGAAACCGGAGAAGTGATCGCTAACGCCAACGATGAGTTGACCGAAGAAATTCTCGCGCGTTTACGCGAAGCTGGTGTGGCCGGAATCCAGACACTGTACACCAACGACTTGGATCAGGGCGCATACATTTCGCAGACGCTGCGCATGGACGACACCGCTGATCAGATGGCCGCGCGCGTGGCCATCTACCGCATGATGCGCCCAGGCGAGCCGCCGACTGAAGAATCGGTCGAGGCACTGTTCAATGGCTTGTTCTACAGCGAAGAGCGTTACGATCTGTCGGCTGTTGGCCGCATGAAGTTCAACCGCCGCATCGGACGCGATGAACTGATCGGCTCGATGACGCTGTCGAACGAAGATATCCTGGCTGTGATCAAGATCTTGGTTGAACTGCGCAACGGACGAGGCGAAGTTGACGATATCGACCACCTTGGCAATCGCCGCGTGCGCTGCGTTGGCGAACTGGCGGAAAACCAGTTCCGCGCGGGCTTGGTGCGCGTCGAGCGCGCAGTGAAGGAGCGTCTGGGCCAGGCTGAAGCCGATAACCTGATGCCGCACGACCTGATCAATTCCAAACCAATCTCGGCAGCGATCCGCGAATTCTTTGGTTCGTCGCAGTTGTCGCAGTTCATGGACCAGACCAACCCGCTGTCGGAAATTACCCACAAGCGCCGAGTGTCAGCACTGGGCCCGGGCGGTCTGACCCGTGAGCGTGCCGGCTTCGAAGTGCGCGACGTGCACCCGACTCACTATGGCCGCGTGTGCCCGATCGAAACGCCCGAAGGTCCGAACATCGGTCTGATCAACTCGCTGGCATTGTATGCACGCTTGAATGAATACGGCTTCCTGGAGACCCCGTACCGTAAGGTCGAGGGCAGCAAGGTTACTAATCAGATCGACTATCTGTCCGCGATCGAAGAAGGCCGCTACGTGATCGCGCAGGCGAACGCGACCATCGACAAGGAAGGCAAGCTGTGCGATGAATTGGTATCCGCACGTCAGGCCGGCGAAACCATCCTGGTGTCACCTGAGCGCGTGCAGTACATGGACGTGGCACCGGGTCAGGTGGTGTCGGTCGCAGCGTCGCTCATTCCGTTCCTCGAGCACGATGATGCGAACCGTGCATTGATGGGGGCCAACATGCAACGTCAGGCGGTTCCCTGCTTGCGTCCGGAAAAAGCATTCGTTGGTACCGGTATCGAGCGCACTGTGGCAGTCGACTCCGGCACCACCGTGCAGGCGCTGCGTGGCGGTGTGGTCGATTATGTCGATGCCGGCCGTATCGTGATTCGTGTGAACGACGACGAAGCGGCAGCCGGCGAAGTCGGTGTGGACATCTATAACCTGATCAAGTACACCCGTTCCAACCAAAACACCAACATTAACCAGCGTCCGATCGTCAAGGTCGGTGACCGTGTGGCCAAGCACGACGTGATCGCGGATGGCGCTTCGACCGACCTCGGCGAACTTGCGCTTGGTCAGAACATGCTGGTCGCGTTCATGCCGTGGAATGGCTACAACTTCGAAGACTCGATCCTGATCTCCGAGCGTGTGGTGGCGGACGATCGTTATACTTCGATCCATATCGAAGAGTTGTCGGTGGTGGCTCGTGACACCAAGCTTGGTGCGGAAGAAATCACCCGAGATATTTCGAATCTGGCGGAGAACCAGCTTGCACGTCTGGATGAATCCGGCATTGTGTACATCGGCGCCGAAGTCGAAGCAGGCGATACGCTGGTCGGTAAGGTGACGCCGAAGGGCGAAACCCAGCTGACGCCGGAAGAAAAACTGCTGCGTGCGATCTTCGGTGAAAAAGCGTCCGACGTGAAGGACACATCGCTGCGTGTGCCGTCCGGTATGGTTGGTACCGTAATCGATGTGCAAGTGTTCACCCGTGAAGGTATTCCACGCGATAAGCGCGCGCAGCAGATCATCGACGATGAACTGAAGCGTTACCGTCTTGACCTGAATGACCAGCTACGTATCGTCGAAGGCGATGCCTTCCAGCGTCTGGAAAAGATGTTGATTGGCAAAGTCGTCAACGGCGGCCCGAAGAAGCTGGCCAAGGGCTCGAAGATCACCAAGGAATACCTGGATGATCTGGACAAGTATCATTGGTTCGATATTCGTCCGGCAGAGGACGATGTCGCGGCAGCACTCGAAGCGATCAAGGAATCGATCGCCGAGAAGCGCCATCAGTTCGACCTCGCGTTCGAAGAGAAGCGCAAGAAACTTACTCAGGGCGATGAACTGCCGCCGGGTGTGCAGAAGATGGTCAAGGTGTATCTGGCAGTGAAGCGCCGTCTGCAGCCTGGTGACAAGATGGCGGGCCGCCACGGTAACAAGGGTGTGGTTTCGCGCATCGTGCCGGTGGAAGACATGCCGTACATGGCAGACGGTACGCCTGCCGACATCGTGCTGAACCCGCTGGGCGTTCCGTCCCGTATGAACGTTGGTCAGGTGCTGGAAGTACATTTGGGCTGGGCGTCGAAGGGCTTGGGTTTGCGCATCGGCGAAATGCTGAAGGCGCAAGCGAAAGCAGCCGAACTACGCAAGCTCCTGACCACGATTTACAACGAGTCGGGCCGCTCGGAAGAGCTGGACCAGTTTTCCGATGAAGAGATCCTGCAACTGGCGAACAATCTGAAACATGGGGTGCCGTTCGCAACGCCTGTGTTCGACGGCGCGCATGAAGACGAAATCCGCCGCATGCTTGATCTCGCTTATCCGGACGAGATTGCCAAGCAGCTCGGTATGACGCCGTCGAAGAATCAGGTCACGATGTACGATGGACGTACCGGCGAAGCGTTCGAGCGCCCGGTTACGGTCGGCTACATGCACGTGCTGAAACTGCACCACCTGGTCGACGACAAGATGCACGCGCGCTCCACCGGCCCGTACTCGCTGGTGACACAGCAGCCGCTAGGCGGTAAGGCGCAGTTTGGCGGCCAGCGTTTCGGTGAGATGGAAGTCTGGGCACTGGAAGCCTACGGCGCGTCGTACGTGCTGCAGGAAATGCTGACGGTGAAGTCGGACGATGTGACCGGTCGTACCAAGGTGTACGAGAACCTGGTCAAGGGCGATCACGTCATCGACGCCGGCATGCCGGAATCCTTCAATGTGTTGGTTAAGGAAATCCGCTCGCTCGGTATCGACATCGATCTGGAGCGCGATTAATCGGGAAACCAAGCCGGCGGTGTGAGCAAACCACCGCCGGCAATGCAGTACCGAAGCAAAGATATTTTTATTCACGCCACACTGGAGTGATACATGAAAGCACTGCTCGATTTATTCAAGCAAGTTCAGCAAAGTGAACAATTCGACGCGATCAAGATCGGCCTCGCGTCGCCCGAAAAAATCCGTTCCTGGTCCTACGGCGAAGTCAAGAAGCCGGAGACCATCAACTACCGTACCTTCAAGCCGGAACGCGACGGTCTGTTTTGCGCGAAGATCTTTGGTCCAATCAAGGATTACGAGTGCTTGTGTGGCAAGTACAAACGCTTGAAGCACCGCGGCGTCATTTGCGAAAAATGCGGCGTTGAAGTCACGCTTGCCAAGGTGCGCCGCGAGCGCATGGGGCATATCGAACTGGCATCGCCAGTTGCCCACATCTGGTTTCTGAAATCGCTGCCGTCGCGTCTGGGCATGGTGCTCGACATGACGCTACGCGATATTGAGCGCGTGCTGTACTTCGAGGCTTATGTCGTGACCGATCCCGGCATGACGCCGCTGAAGAAGTGCCAGATCATGTCGGAAGACGATTACGCTGCCAAGTACGAAGAGTACGGTGACGACTTCACTGCGTTCATGGGGGCCGAAGGTATCCGGGAGCTGCTGCGTTCGATCGACATCGACCGCGAGGTGGAGCAACTGCGCCAGGAACTGAAGGATTCCAAGTCGGAAGCCAAGATCAAGAAGTACGCGAAGCGACTGAAAGTGCTCGAAGCATTCCAGCGCTCCGGCATCAAGCCTGACTGGATGATTATGGAGGTGCTGCCAGTGTTGCCGCCGGAACTGCGTCCGCTGGTACCACTGGATGGTGGCCGCTTTGCGACTTCCGACCTGAACGACCTGTATCGCCGCGTGATCAACCGTAACAATCGTCTGAAGCGTTTGATGGAATTGCGCGCGCCGGAAATCATTACGCGCAATGAAAAGCGCATGTTGCAAGAGGCGGTCGATTCGTTGCTGGACAACGGTCGTCGTGGCAAGGCGATGACGGGCGCCAACAAGCGTCCGCTGAAGTCGCTGGCTGAAATGATCAAGGGTAAGGGCGGTCGTTTCCGCCAGAACTTGCTCGGTAAGCGCGTGGACTATTCCGGTCGCTCGGTGATTGTGGTTGGTCCGCAACTGAAACTACATCAGTGCGGCTTGCCTAAGCTAATGGCGCTGGAACTGTTCAAGCCGTTCATTTTCAACAAGCTGGAGCTGATGGGTCTGGCGACCACGATCAAGGCCGCGAAGAAGCTGGTTGAAATGCAAGAGCCTGTGGTGTGGGACATCCTGGAAGAAGTGATTCGCGAACATCCGGTGATGTTGAACCGTGCGCCGACCCTGCACCGTCTGGGCATCCAGGCATTTGAACCGGTACTGATCGAAGGTAAAGCTATCCAGCTGCACCCGCTGGTTTGTGCGGCATATAACGCCGACTTCGATGGTGACCAGATGGCTGTTCACGTACCGCTGACGCTGGAAGCCCAGCTCGAAGCGCGTGCGCTGATGATGTCTACCAACAACATCCTGTCTCCAGCGAACGGTGAGCCAATCATCGTTCCTTCTCAGGACGTTGTATTGGGTCTGTACTACATGACCCGTGACTGTGTTAACGCTAAAGGCGAAGGCATGGTGCTGACTGGCCCGAAAGAAGCTGAGCGTATTTATCGCGCTGGCCTGGCCTCTCTGCATGCGCGCGTTAAAGTGCGTATCACTGAATACGAAAAAGATGCTAACGGCGAATTCGTTGCGAAAACCAGCCTGAAAGACACGACTATCGGCCGTGCCATTCTGTGGATGATCGTACCGAAAGGTCTGCCTTTCTCCATCGTCAACCAGGCGCTGGGTAAGAAAGCGATCTCCAAAATGCTGAACACCTGTTACCGCATTCTGGGTCTGAAGCCGACTGTTATCTTCGCTGACCAGACAATGTACACCGGCTTTGCTTATGCAGCGCGTTCAGGTGCATCTGTTGGTATCGATGACATGGTCATCCCAGAGAAGAAACACGAGATCATCTCTGAAGCAGAAGCTGAAGTTGCGGAAATCCAGGAGCAGTTCCAGTCTGGTCTGGT
>DASVLY010000066.1:0-6391 GCA_036384635.1 Noviherbaspirillum sp.
GATTGCGCCACATGCGCCGAGTGTATGGCCGAGGTAGCTTTTCATCGAGCTGATCGGCACGCTACTTCCAAGAACGTCTCTGGTTGCATGGCTTTCGGCGATATCTCCGCGGTCGGTGGCCGTGCCATGTGCGCTGACGTAGCCAATCGCTTCGGCCGGCAGGTTGGCATCGGCCAGTGCCAGGTTTAACGCCCTGGCCATGGTCTTGCTCTCCGGCTGGGTGATATGGGTGCCGTCGGAATTGGTGCCGAATCCCACTACTTCAGCAAGGATAGGGACACCCCGCAGGCGTGCATGTTCGTATTCTTCGAGGACCAGGGTGGCGGCTCCTTCACCGACCACCAGGCCGTCCCGGTCCTTGTCGAAGGGGCGTGGCGTGAGCGCGGGCTCGTTGTTGCGCGTGCTGGTGGCAAAGAGCAGGTCAAAGACGGCCGCAGATGCGGCGGAAAGTTCTTCTGCGCCGCCGGCCAGCATCACTTTCTGTTTGCCGTATCGGATGGCTTCATACGCATAGCCAATGGCCTGGCTGCCGGAAGTGCAGGCGCTGGAGGTGGGAATGACACGTCCCTTCAATCCGAAAAACAGTGCCGTGTTGGCGGCCGTTGTGTGCGGCATCATCTGCACGTAGCTGGTGGCGTTGAGACCGGACATGTCGTTGTCGATCATCATCTTGCCAAAGGCGCGAATCGGTTCGATGCTGCCTGACGAGGAGCCGTAGGCAATGCCGGTGTTGCCGTCGGAAACGGCCGGGTGGCCCAAAAGCCTTGCTTGTTCCATCGCCATTTCGGTGGCCCGCAGCGAGAGCAGGGATACCCTGCCCATGGAGCGGATCGTCTTGCGCGGATAATGGGAGGGCGGCGAAAACTCTACCGGGGCGCCCAGGCGCGTGTTGAGTCCGGCAAAGGGTTCCCATTCCGGCATGTGGCGAACGCCGTTGCGGCCTTGCCGCAGCCGGTTTTCGATATCTTGCCAGTTGTCGCCCAAGGCGGTGATGCCGGCCATGCCGGTGACAACCACACGTTTCATGCCAGCCCTCCGTTGACGCCGATCACCTGGCGGGTGACATAGGCCGCGCCGTCGGACATCAGGAATGCGACCGTGGCGGCCACCTCTTGAGGCTGCCCGACACGGCCCATGGGCACCATCTTGAGAATTTCATCGGTCGGCAAATCTGCCAGCATGTCGGTATCGATCAGGCCGGGGGCGACGCAATTGACGGTAATTTTGCGGCTGGCCAGTTCCAGCGCCAATGCCTTCGAGGCGGCGATCAGGCCTCCTTTGGCTGCGCTGTAATTGACCTGCCCGCGATTGCCGACGACGCCTGAAACGGATGACAAGGTAACGATGCGTCCGCCTTTGCGTGTTCGCACCATGGGCATGATCAGAGGATGCACGACGTTGTAGAAACCGTTGAGTCCGGTGTCGATGACCACGTCCCAGTCCTCGCCGGTCAGTGCAGGGAACGCATTGTCGCGCGTGACGCCGGCATTGACCACGATGCCCCACCACGGGCCATTGGCTGCGAGGTCGGCTTCCAGTGCAAGGCGTGCGGTTTCGCGGTCCCGTACATTGAATTGCAGTACGGTGGCCGTTCCGCCTGCTTCTTTGATTTGTGCCGCCACCTGGTCGGCTTCGTTGCGTTGCGACCGGCAATGCACGCCTACCGCAAAACCGTCTTCGGCAAGCCGCAGTGCGATTGCTTTGCCGATGCCTCGACTTGATCCGGTCACCAAAATACGCCGTTGTTCCATCAGTTCTGCTTCCCAAGAATGAATTGTTCGAAGTCTTCAGGCTCATACACGGTCAGTGCTGCGGACGCTAGCTGATCGCCGGCCGGGGAGAGGAGGGCGCAGTCGTACGATGCCAATCCGTCGGCGGTCCTGCAGGTCTCGTGCGCGCGTACCGTGAGGGACTCGCCGGCTGGAAAGAGGGGCTGCGATGCCTGGTAAGCGCGCGTGCCCAACAGCGCTCCCGGACGGGGCTTTCTGCCTTCATGGATGGAAAGCAGCGCGACGTGGGAGGCGATGGCCTGGGCCATCAATTCAATCCCGATCCAGGCCGGCATATTGCCATTTTCTCCCAAGACGTACCAAGCGCCGGCATCCGGTATCGAGCGGCAGGTAACGCCTGTTTCCGAAAAAGCGACGACCTCTTTCAGGAGCAGCATGTTATCGCGGTGCGACAGCAGTTCTTCAATAGGCGGAAAAGCGGTCATCCTTGTGCTCCGAAAATCAGCGATGCATTGTTTCCGCCGAACGCAAACGAGTTGCTCATGGCAAAGCGCCGGCTGCCGGCGAAACGCTGACCGGGAGTCACGACATTCAGAACCGGCAGCGCATGATCGGATTGCCCATCCCAGACATGCGGCGGCAGGCGGCCTTCCGGGTCGGTCAGGCTCAACCAGCACAATGCCGCTTCGATCGCGCCAGCCGCGCCCAATGCATGGCCGGTCATGGGCTTGGTTCCGCTTACAGGCACGCCATCCGGGAATACCCGGTCGACGGCGATGCTTTCCATGGCGTCGTTCTTGATGGTGGCCGTCGCATGCAGGTTCAGGTAGCCGATATCGGCTGCGGATAACCTCGCATCGTGCAAGGCCGCGCGCATGGCGTTTTCCGCGCCGCGTCCGGACGGCTCCGGCGCAGAGATGTGGCAGGCGTCGCTGGATTCGCCGGCGCCGACGAAGGCTACCGGGCTTTCCTGACCCGAGAGGATGAAGAGCGCCGCGCCTTCGCCGATATTGATGCCGCGCCGGTTGCGCGACAGCGGCTGGCAAAGATCCGGCGTGGTGGATTCAAGAGCAGTGAATCCGCCGATGGTCAGACGGCATAAACTGTCGACCGCTCCCGTTAACACGGCATCGCACATGCCGGCACGGATCAGATTGCGGGCGGAGATCATTGCTTTGTTTCCCGAACTGCAGGCAGTGGATACGGTATAGGCCGGTCCATGGATACCGAGATGGCTTGCCAGAAAAACGGCCGGGTTGCCGATATCCATCTGCTCGTATGCGAACCCGGCAGGAAGGCTGCCGTTTCGTTCGTGATGGGCAATGGCCGCTTCGCCTTCGGCAATGCCGGAAGTGCTGGTTCCCAGAATAATGCCGATGCGGTTGCTTCCGTATCGGGAAACGGCGAGGGCGAAATCGTCGCGGATCTGGGCGAAGGCCGCGAGCAACAGACGGTTGTTGCGGCTGTCGTGTTGTTCGAGTGCTTTCGGGATTGGCGGCAGCTCTGCGATGACCTTGCCGACCCGGGCTGGCGCATTGGCAAGCCATCCTTCTTCGACGCGCATTCCCTGCGTGTGGCCGGCGATAAGCCGCGAAAAGGTCTGTTCGGCGCCGTTCCCCAAGGCGCTCAAGATGCCGGGGCGGGACAGAAAGAGCGGCTTCATGATGCGTCAGCCTCGTTCAATACGCGGGCATCGATCAGCAGGTGCGAGGCGGGCGCTTCAAAACGGAGCCTGTCGTATGGCAAAGTTGTTCCCTCCCAGGAAATGGTCAGCAGAGTCCGATCACCGTCGCTGATGATGCGACGGCCACTTTGTTCAATGAGCGTCAGCCGGTTCGACAGGCCTTCACGCACGCGCTCCGCCGGCCAGACGGCAAGCTGCAGCAGCGCGACGAACAACGCGCCATCAAGCCGATCCCCTGCGCCCGGAGGCAATTGGGCGTGCAACACGTTGTTTTCCCATGACACCTGGATCAGGGTCTGCCCCAGCGGGGTGACTCCGGCAAAATGCAGCCCGTCCTTGCCGGAACGGATGCGGGTGAGCATGTGCATCGTGTTTCCCGCATAGGTGACTGTTGCTGTCTGTTCGGTTTCGAATTGCGGGGCGGGACCATCGACGAGGCAGTATTTCGCGCCGCCGGACAGCCGCACGCAATTGCCGGCATCGCCGCCGCATGCGGCAAGCAGCAGGACGGACATCAGAACCCATAGCTGTTTCATGCGTATTTCTTCCCCAGCGTAAGAGCAAGTGGCGCGAGCAGTACGGAAAAGCTGATGCCGACGAGCAGAACAAGCCCGAACTGATGGAGCGCCGGCATGCCGGACAAGGACAGAAGGCCGAAGGAGAGGATGGTGGTGGCGGCCGACAGCAGCACTCCGGCAAACGGCGCGGGCGCCCGGTCGCCTGCCTCTACCAGGAAAATGGCGTAGTTGACCCCGACTCCGAGGACAAGGACGAGTCCCATCATGCTGAAAAGCGTCAGCGGCACACCGGTATAGCCATAAACCGCAAGCGCGGCCGCCATCGCAAGAAGCGTCGGCAGGAGGATCGCAACACCTTGGCGCAGGCCGTAACGGCCGGCCAGAACAGTCAGAATGATTGCGGCGGCGGCCGGCAGCCAGAGGGCGGCCAGGTGACGATATCGGGCGAACAAAGCGGAGACGCTTGCCGCCTTGTCCACCAGCGTTATGCCTGGCAGTCCGGAAGCAACGGCTGCCAGCGCGCGGCTGCCGTCATCGCCGTTCAGTGTGACCAGCAGCGCGGTGCCGGTTGTGCCGGTCTTCAGGATCTGATGCTTTACCGGCATGGCCAATGCGGTATTGCGCCATTGCGCCAAGGTCAGCAATGACTGGCGATCGTCAAGCGCGCGCGCCCACGCTGTGGCGCTTTCTTCTCGAAAGCCATGACGCTCAAGCAGCGCGGCAACCTTGTCGGCAGGAAGTGCGCGCGACAGCAGGACGCGATGATGACGTTGCGTCGCCAGAGAGGGCACGAAGTCGGAAATGGCCGAGTATCCGGCGATGCCGTTTCCGATATGCCGGCGAAGGCGCGTGGTCAGGACTTCTTCCCGCTGCAGGGCTTCTTCGTCATCGGCACCTTCCACCAGGAAGAAGCGTCCGCTGGCATCGCCTGCGGCCAGACGGCGGATCGATGCTTCCTGTTCGACCAGATGCGGCGGGCGGGAAACCAGTTGGCGAACATCGTCGTCGGCTGCAAGCTTCATCCAGCCGGGGACGCTGAAGGCGACGACTGCCACGCAAAGCAAGAGCGCGGTTCCTGGTGTTACCCGTTCCCGCCAGTAGCGCAGAATGCGCTGGGGCAGGCGGACGGTTTGTTCCACATCGCGTTTGTCCGGACGCCGGACAAACAGCGGAAGAAGCAGTACCACCGAAAGCCATGCTGCAGCTAGTCCTGCAAAGGCGAACAAGGCGATCTGGCTGATCGCGGGGAACGGGGTGAGGCTTAAGGCTGCGTAACCGATCAGGCTGGTTGCCAACGCGATGATCAGGCCGGGCAGGATGCGACGCAAGCCTTTGCGCGGCTCCCATTCGGGGCCGGCACCAAGGCGGGCGGCGAAATATTGGATGGCGTAGTCGATCGCTTCTCCGATCAGGCTTGCGCCAAAGACGACGGTGATGATGTGTATCTGTCCATGGACGGCGAGCACGGCGGCCATTCCGCAGATGATCCCGATGGCAACCGTGATCATGCCCAGCGCGAGCGGCCGGATGGAACGGAACAAAGCCCACAGCAGAATCAGAATGCCGGCCAGAGAGCCGCCTCCGATCAGGTCTACTTCGGATTGTGCGCTGCTGCGGGCAGCTTCGGCATAGAAGATCGCGCCGGTGCGCAACAGGGTGGCGCCGGGCGCGTGCGACTTCAGCGCAGCTTCGGCAGCAGCGACCGCAGGTATCGCGCGCGATTGTGTTGCTGCATCGAAGGCGCTGCCCGCCGGTTCGGCCAGAACGAGCACATAGACAGCCTTGCCGTCGCGCGACACCAGCATGCCGTCTTCGGTCGTCAGGCGGCTGTTGGCCAGGGGCAGACTGGATAGCCAGTGCTGAAAGAAACCGAATGGGTCCTCGGTGAGATCGGTCGCAATTCCCATGCGAAACGGCTGGTGCATCCGGCGCAACAGGCTCGTGTCGGGATCGAAGGTGTTGTTTGCGAGTGCGTCGCGATCGGCGGGCGTGAGCAGCGATGCCCGGTAAGGCTGATAGGTGTCGTTCACTATGCGCGCATCGACTTTGGGCACGGCATCGATCACTTGTACAAAGGCTTTGGATGTGCGCAGGCGGGCGGCGAAGTCCCGAGCGAGTTCCTTGGATAAGCCGGCGTCCTCATGAGCGACCAGAAACAGCGCGCGATTGCCAAGCCGCCTGGTCAGCGCCTGTACTGCCGCTTCCGCGTCAGGGTTGCGCTCGGTTGGCGGAAGCAGCGCGAGAATGTCCGACTGGACAGGCGAGCCTTGATAAAAGCGCGCGACGACAAACGCCGACGCGGCCAGCGCCATGGCGATCCACAGGCAGGCAGCGCGATGCCACCAGGTCATTGTCGCACTCCGAACCAGGCACGTTCTTCGGCGGAAGGAGAATCATGCTCGGACGTATTGCGAAACGCGATTGCAGTCTTGTCGCCATTGGCTTCTTCAATGTCAATG
>DASVLY010000067.1:0-4055 GCA_036384635.1 Noviherbaspirillum sp.
GTTGAAGTCGTTCGGCAAATCGCGTCCGGCGGGTACGTTATTCAAACTCATGGCGTTCTCTCACTTCTGATCTAAATGAAAATTCCGGGGTCCGCAGATTATAGCGGCTTTCAGGTTGGCTTTATGTACCGCGGCAGCCGCGCCTTGTCTCAGCGGTGCGTTGGAACGGAGGCACCTACAACAAGGTGGCCAAGGCACATTGCCGGTAATGCGCTGCCGCCTGCTCCTGCTGGTTCAGCGCTTCGTGTAATTGTGCCAGCTTCAGGTGCGCGTCCCGTACCGTCGCGGCATCGTTCGCGCCGGACAGCGCCTGCTCCAGGTGCCGCTGCGCCTTGCCCCACAGTTTCTGGCGCAGGCAAAGAGCCCCCAACGTCAGCGCCAGTTCGGCATCGGACGGATATTTCAGCGCCCATCCTTCGCAGCGCTCGATCTGCGCCAGCAGGGCGGGCGAGCCTTCAGCGGCAGCGGAATTGCCATAGGCACGCACCAGCCGCTCGTCCCATTCCTCAGCCAGCGCCTTTTCCACCACGGCACGCGCTTCATCATGCAAGCCCTTGGCATTGAATGTCTTGGCAGCACGCATCGCAACCAAAGGCCGCACCCGGTCTTCAACGGGAACATCGGCCCATACCCGCCGGATCGATTCGGCATCGTGCGCCGGGTTGGACAACAAATCCTCGTATGCCAATTCGCGCAACCGGTGCGACAGTACGGGGTGCAGCGCATTGTGCTTGTCGAGCTGGCGCACCAAGCGCAGCACTTCAGGCCAGTTCCTGACGCGCTGATTGGCTTTCAGCGCCAGCCGCAATGCATGAATGTGGCGCGCGCCCATCGCGTTCAACTCCTTGGCTGCTGCCAGCGCATTCTCCGGCTGACGACTGTCGATCGCCAGCTCGATGGCCATGATCAGGCGCGCAGTTTTCAATGCCGGATCTTCCTGCGCCTTGGCGAGCCATGCATCCCTGCGTTCCGGCTGTCCGATGCGGTGCGCGGCGCGAGCCGCTATCAATGCCGACAGACCGGCATTCTCCGGCAGGTCGGCGGCGCGTATCGCGGCCTTCTCGGCCTGACCGAAGCGGCCTTCGAACAGCGCCTTCAACGCATCGCGCAATGCGCGATTACCTTCGCGTTCACGCTTTTCCCTGCGATACGAGGCAACCCGCTGCGGCATCTGCTGCGTGCTGCGGATCGCATTCAGGACCGCAAACAACAGTGCAAACAGCAGCACCGACAGCGCGATGAAGAAATTGAGCGACAGATCGATCCGGTAAGGCGGGTAAAAGAACACCACGTTACCCGGATTGAAACGGGCACCGACCGCAAGACCGATAGCGGCGGCAAACAGGATCACAACCGAAAGCAGGATACGCATTATGGCTTGGCCTTGTAATTGCGTACCGCGTTCAGGCTTTCAGCCAGGCTCGGCATCTCGATCGACAGGCTGCTGGACTGGACCTGTTTCAGGAGCGCCTGCGCGGTCTGAGTCTGCTTCGCGCGCGTGTCGAAATAGCGGGTGATCGCATCCTGCGCTGCGACCAAGTCACTGCGGAATGCGGACTCGTTGCGGGCCAACAGAGCCAGCCGCGCGCTCAACAGACGCAGCTTCAGGTTCTCGCGCGCGTAATACGCCTGTGTCGGCGACAGCAGCAGCGCGTCGGGTATATCGACATTGCGTACCCGGATCAGTTGTTTGACCTCGGTCCACATTTCATTTGTCCAGCTGTTCCACTTGTCTTCCAGCGCGATCGCCCATTCCGACGTGGCAGCGTGGCTGCCCGGCAGCCTGATGACGGCATCCACGCTCTTCGACAGGCGGTGCGAGGGTTTCGGCTGAGTCGCCGGCAACGCCGGTTTTTCGTCCGACAAAAGCGGCATGTTGTCGATCTGCCCGATCGCGCTATCCAGACGCAATGCAATGCCGGTCAGGTCAACAATCGGCAGTGACTTCAAACGATCAAGATCCCGCGCAATCGCACGGCGGATCATGATGAACTGCGGCTTATCCGAGTGCGACAGCCGACTGTCCGCGTTCTGCAGCGCGATTACTGCGCCCTGCACATTACCAGCCAGTTGCAACTGCTGGCTGGCGGTCGACAGCACCTGCTCGATCTCGGTCAGGGCCCAGTCGTCGCGATTCTGGGAAAGCTCCCGGTACATCTGTTCCAGCGCCACCTGCTGCCCCTGCGCCTCGACCTGCTTGCCCTCGAGGACATTCACCTTGGCCTGCAGCTCCTTCACGCTATCCTGCATCGCCCTCACCAGCACCTTGGTTTCGGCATTGACCGATTCGCCGGTTTTCAGGCGCTGCGCCATTTCCTCGCGCAAGCTGCTCAAGTCACGCTGCGCCGACCACCATTGGGCCAGAAGCAGCAAGGCCAGCGCACCGACTGCGGCATAGACCGGCCGGTTCAACCGATGATGATGCGCGGTGTTATTGCCTTGTGAGGCAGATAAAGACATGGCGGATTCCGGCAGCCGTGGCGTCGCATTCGATTGCGCGGCGGAGGATTGACCGGGGTCGCTGGAAGATGGCAATTCGTTCATGCACGGGATTGTAACGCGGCTAATAGCGGTTCGTCGCCTGATGCGGTTCGGGTAATATTGACAAAACCCAGCGCCCGCGCGGTTTCCGCGATGCGGACGTGGGGCACGACCAGATGCTGCTGTTGCATTTTCACCACGCCGTTATCATCAGCGACCTCCTTCACCTGTTGCAACAGGATGCGCAACGCTTCGGAACTGGTAATAATCCAGTCGCCTTGCGCATCGAGCAGACGCAGCAACTGGCCTTGCCTGGCCTGGTCGAGTACCGGCACGCTGCGCCGATAGGCTCCCACCTGCATCACATCGACACCTTGCTCGCGCAGTGCATCGGCAAGCAACTCGCGCCCGCTCTCGCCGCGGATCACCAGCACCCGTTTTCCCCGCAACGCATCGAGATCGAGCTCTTCCAGCAACGTCTGTGAATCGGTGCGCTCGGAGTCCGACGGACTGATGATGTTCGCGTTCGCCGGTGTCACGCCATGCGCAGCCAACGCGCGACGACTGCCCTCTCCCATTACTGCAATCGTCACATTGCTCGGCCATGCGGACAGCAGAGCAAAGGCAGCATCAATCGCATTCGGACTAACAAAAGCGACCATTGCATAGGCCGACAGATTCTGCAACGCGGAACGCAGTTGCGTCTGGTCCGGCAGAGGCTGGATATCAAGCAGCGGGAAAACGACCGCCTCGCGTCCGATTGCTGCCACGCGCTGCGCCAGCGACATGGCCTGCGCCAGCGGGCGGGTGATGACGACAGGGTGAGCGGTATGTTCTGTCATCGGGTGCGCAAAAAAGTGAATCAGGCAGCGTCCATCGCTTTGCAGGCTGCGAGAATATCCTCCGCGCCCTGCGCCTGCAATGCCTGTGCAACCTGGCTGCCGAGCGCTTCCGGGGCGTCGGCCGGCCCCGTCGCTTCAGCGATTGCAATACGCTTGCCATCGGGCGTGGCCACCATTGCCCGCACGCGCATTGCGTCAGCGCCGACAGTCGCATACGCTGCCAACGGGACCTGGCAACTGCCGCCGAACACCCTCGACACCATACGCTCGGCACGCACCGCCTGCTCGGTCGGCTCATGGTTGAGCGGTGCAAGCATGGCCTGCAGATCGTCGCGTCCGTCGAGGATTTCGATCGCCATCGCGCCCTGCCCCGGTGCCGGCAGGCTTTGCAGGGGGTCGATCAATGCACGTATGCGTTGCTGCATGCCGAGCCGTTTGAGACCGGCTGCAGCCAGGATGATCGCCATATAGTCGCCGCGGTCGAGCTTGCTCAGCCTGGTATCGAGATTACCGCGCAACGGCCGGACCACCAGCTTCGGATAACGCGCTGCAATCAGCGCCTGGCGCCGCAGGCTACTGGTGCCAACCACCGCCCCGTCGGGCAGTTCATCGAGCGATGCGTAGTTATTCGAGACGAATGCGTCGCGCGGATCTTCGCGTTCCAGCACAGCCGCCAACGCGAAGCCCTGCGGCAGCTCCATCGGCACGTCCTTCAACGAATGCACTGCCAGA
>DASVLY010000068.1:0-8135 GCA_036384635.1 Noviherbaspirillum sp.
GTCTGCCGTACGGTTTCGAGATCAGGCGCGGGTCGCAAATCATCAGCACGCCGCGGTCGGTCTCATCACGGATCAGACGTCCCGCCCCTTGCTTCAGGTTGATGATCGCCTCCGGTAACTGATGATGGACAAAGCCGTTCAGCCCTTTTTTCTCCAGTGCCTCGATGCGCGCCGCCAGCACCGGATCGTCAGGGGGCGAGAACGGTAGTTTATCGATGATCACCAGCGACAATGCATCGCCGCGCACGTCCACTCCCTCCCAAAAACTCTGGCTGCCGACCAGTACCGCATTGCCCGCGGCACGAAAGCGATCAAGCAACTCGGTGCGCCCGGCCTCGCCTTGCACCATCAGCGGAAACGGTAATTTCCGCTTCTCGAATTCAGCACGCAAGCGTTCGGCGGCGCGATTCACCGCGCGTATCGTCGTGCATAGCAGAAAGGCACGTCCGCCTGCCGCCTCGATCAGCGGCAACGCGGCATCAACCACCGCATCGGTATAGTCGAATGAATTCGGCTGCGGCAGATTTTCCGGCACGTACAGCAAGCCCTGCCGGCCGTAGTCGAAAGGGCTGGGCCAGGACTGCGCCTTTTCATCCCACAGTCCCATCTGGGAGGCGTAATGATTGAAGTCGTTTTTAACCGCGAGCGTAGCGGAGGTGAAAATCCATGCGCGCGGCGAGCCTTCGCGCTGCTTGCTGAAGATCGGCGCAATCGATAGTGGTGTCCGATGCAACTGCAATGACGAAGAAAATGCCTCGACCCACAACACACGTTCATTCTCGGGTTCGACATTGCCGGTATCGGTAGCATTCCACTTCTCCAGCCTGGCGGCAAGGTCGATCGCGCGCGTACGACATTGCTCGATGGTTTCAGCCCGCTCCGCCTGCTGTTCCAGCGTTTTGATCATCCCCTGCAACGCTTGCTTCAACCCCTCCAATACCGGGAAGAAGGGGCTTGATGGCGCGATCTGACCAACCGACAAACGCACCACATCTTGCGGGAATGCGAGCCGTAAGTCGCGTGCCCCGCGTTCGACCGACGCGATGACTTTCGGCCACTCGGCACCGTCGCGTGCATGCGCGAGGCCCTCGGCGAGCACGTCGCGGCACAGTTCCAACACCTGCGAGGTCGATACCGTCTCACCGAAAAACAGCGTCGCCGTTTCCGGCAACTGATGCGCCTCGTCGAAAATGATGGTATTTGCCGATGGCAGAAGCTCCGCCACGCCGGTATCCTTCAATGCGACATCGGCGAAAAACAGATGGTGATTGACCACCACGACATCGGCCTGCTGCGCCTCCTTACGCGCCTTCATCACGAAGCAATCCTGATAGTACTGGCATTCGGTGCCAAGGCAGTTATCGCGCGTCGAAGTCACCAGATTCCAGACCGGTGCCGACTCCGGAACCTTGGACAATTCGGCTTTATCTCCGGATGAGGTTGTTTTCACAAAGCGAGAAATCTCGCGCAGATATCCAACATCTTCGCGCGAGGTCAACCGTCCGTTTTGCAAAGTACGCTCAAGGTGGTAATGACAGACGTAGTTAGCCCGGCCCTTTAGCAACGCGACCGACACCGGCAGATTCAGCGCGCGGCGCACCGTGGGAATATCGCGCAGATAGAGCTGGTCTTGCAGGTTCTTGGTACCGGTCGACAGAATTACCTTGCCGCCCCACAGCAAGGCAGGGACGAGATATGCAAAGGTCTTGCCGGTGCCCGTGCCGGCTTCAGCGATCAGCGTCTTTCTCTGCCCGATCGCCTGCGCGACGGCCTTGGCCATTTCAGTTTGCGACTGGCGTGGACGAAAGCCGGAAACCGTTTGACTTAACGGGCCATCGGCGTCAAACAACTGCGCGATATCGGCATCATATTCATCCGAGTCGGGCAGTGAAGCGGTATTTTCTGTCAAAGTGGCTAACAACCAAGGGTAATGCCATTACCCAAAAGAGATTAAGCGGGAATATCGGGAATGAGCTGCATCTTCAACAACGTTATGTGGTCCTTGAGCTGCAGCTTGCGCTTTTTCAGACGACGCAGCTGGAGTTCATCGTGCCGGCCGTCGTGCGTTAACAATTGAATAACCGCATCCAGATCGCGATGCTCTACTTCCAGCTCGATAATTCTGCGCTGTATATCTTCGGATTGGATCATGGCCTATTCTGACAAATGCAGTAACTTGTATTTTAAGAGTGAATGTCCCGTCCGCCTAGCTGACGCAACCATCGTATGAAATTGCCCTATACAATCAGTAGTTCCGAAGCGAAACTATTTGATGTATGCCAACAACAGTGGCGCTTCAGGAACTACGTTTACCACTATGTTGTTGGATGTAACAAAAAACAACAATTAATTGGATAAAATTTTTGCATGCAATAATTTCTTGCATGACAGCAGTTTAATCTACGCCGCCCAATGAGCCAATACAGGATCGAAGCATGCACAGGCCAGCATATCGGTGACCGCAAGGAACAACAGGACCGTGTCGCATTGCTTACCTCTCCACGTGCTCCCGGCTACGTGATGGCAGTGGTAGCAGACGGCATGGGCGGATTAAGCGGTGGAGCACTCGCCGCGCAGCAGGTCATTACTACCGCCAGACAAGTGTTTGAACTGTTTTCGCCGCAGACTGACAGCATCGAGAAGATGCTGTCAGCAATTGCCCACGAGGCTCACACCATCATCAAGCTGACTGCAATCTCCGCCGAAAAACAGCCACACAGCACCATGGTCATTCTGCTCCTTACCCCGGACAGAGCTGCGGTGTGGGCACACGCCGGCGACTCGCGCTTATACCGCTTCTCCGGCGCGAACTGCGAGGAGCGTACCATTGATCACTCTTATGTGGAGCAGTTAGTCAGCGAAGGCAGGCTGTCGCGTGAAGAAGCGCAAAACCATCATCTGGCCAATGTGCTGGTCAACGCGCTTGGCATCGACAAGAACGAGCCACAAGTGACGGTCCGCCGGCATGACGGGTTAAAGATCGGCGATTCCTTCCTGCTTTGTTCCGATGGCCTCTGGCATTATTTTTCCGATACCGAACTAGGTGCCGCCGTTGCAATGCATTCGCCGCGCCAGGCATCGGAGCTATTGATTGGCAAGGCACGCGAGCGAGCTACGGGGAGTTCGGCGGACAATTGTACGCTAGCGATCATAAAACTCGTCGAACCACCTAAGGAGAGCAAACATTAATACCAATCCGCAGTCATAACGTGACAGGGATTCTTACTGTGCGGCCGGCAATGTGTTTTGCTTCATCAAACGTTCGCGTTCCTTTTCCGCTTTCCTGCTTTCGACTTCTTTTTGATGGGCCTGGGCGGCCTGTATTTTCCGCTCATACGAGACGATGTTATCGGCACGTTTCTTCGCATCGGCAGCATCCTCCTCATGCAAGCGTTTCAGTTTCGCGTCGTGCCGGGCACGACGCGCAGAGGCAGCCGCTGAAGCTGTCGCAGGAGACTTCTGCGGCGGCTCGCTACCTGCAGTTCGCGCTGAAACGGAACTTTCCCTTTCCTGTTGACGTTCGGCCCGCTCCAGCTTGTCCGCCTCTTCCCGTGCGCGTCTTTCCGACTGTGCCTGATCCCGCTCTGCGGCACGTACCCGCCGCTTGTATGCATTTGCTTCGACCTCGACCGCCCGCAATTGGGCCAGTGCCTTGCGACGCCGCTCCTTCGCATCATCCATGCAACTGGTAGCGAAGAACTTCGAATAGCAGGTGCGTTCCTCTATTGTGAAACGCTGCTCCACCTCGGCACGCGCTCTGGTAACATCGGCAAGCGCCCGTTCAGCCGCTTCAGCGGATCGAATCGAACCGGACGGGTAATGTGCTGCAACAGCCGCATCCTGTGCGACGGCAGCATGCGCAAAGCAGGCCGCCATAATGATTGCAGCCCAGCCACCAAACATCCTGCTACCCACTGCGTACAATCTGCTCATCATGTAAGCTCCATTCAGGCAATCGTCCCAGCGATCTCGCGCCGTTCGCTTTCCATGTATTCGGACGACTGCATTTCGATAATGCGCGACACCGTACGATGAAATTCGTTGGCCAGCATCCCTTGCGTGTAAAGCTCGTGCGGTTCCACTTCCGCCGACATCAGCAGCTTCACCTTATGGTCGTACAGCACATCAATCAACCAGGTGAAGCGACGCGCCTCGGATGACATCCCTGCTGACATGCGAGGCACACCGGACAAGATCACCGTATGGAACTGGCTGGCGATTTCAAGATAGTCGTTCTGCGATCGTGGTCCGCCGCACAGGGTTGCGAAGTCGAACCAGATCACGCCACCGGCACGCCGCAATGCCTTGATTTCGCGCGCTTCGATATGGATGCGCGAATCTTCATCGTCCGTTTCCGCGATCCTCGTGAATGCATGGCACAACGCGTGGTCTGCTTGTGCTCCGAGCGGCGTATGATAGGCATCCACCTGCTCCAGCGCGCGCTTGCGGTAATCGAGGCCGGCATCGACGTTGAGCACGTCGAGCTTCTGCTTCAGGAGTTCAATCGCCGGCAGTATCCGATCGCGATGCAAGCCGTCGGGATACAGCGTATCCGGCACATAGTTCGACGTCATGATGAACGACACACCATTGTTGAACAGCGCATTCAACAAGTTATACAGAATCATCGCATCCGCAATGTCGGACACGTGGAATTCATCGAAACAAATCAACCGGTACTTCTTCGCAACGCGGCGCGCGACTTCGTCGAGCGGATCGGCCACTCCTTTGAGGTCATCGAGCTGACGGTGCACGCCGCGCATGAACTCATGAAAGTGCAGACGTGTCTTGCGCACCACCGGAACGACCGAATAGAAGCTGTCCATCAAAAACGATTTGCCGCGGCCGACGCCGCCCCACATGTAGATCCCGCGCGGCACATCGGGCCGGCTAAGCAGCCGTTTTAGTCGGCTTGCGCGCTGCGACTTGTAGTCGACCCAGTCATCATACGCCTGCTGCAGCCGGTCGACCGCTCGGCATTGTGCCTCATCGGATTGGTAGCCGCGCTGCGCCAGCGCATGCTCATAAAACTCCCTGACGTTCATATCGCTTTATTTCACTTGTTGGTGCGGCACAAAAAAATGGGCGAGACCGGCTCGCCCATCTTCAGATGCTCATTTTATTCCGTCCGGATGGAATCACTGCGGATTGAGCTCAACAGTCACGCGCGACGGATAACCACCTCCACCAACGCTGATCGGAAAATTGAGCCCTACTCCAACGCCGACGTGGCCGCCTCCACCTGCGACGCCCACTCCCATGCCCGACCCGACCGGGCCAAACGGGCGCACGACCAGCTCCGAAGTCCGATAGCCGCTCTTATTGCATACCACGCGCAAATCGCCGCTTATATTACCGATGGGCACGGTTGCCGGAGTGGCCACATTCCAGCTGCCGGCGCTGGTAGTGATCGTGCAATTAGCGCCAGCCACCACCTGTCCGTGCGACGTAGTTTCGACAGTAAGTCCGTTACCCGATCCTGTCGTCGCGCATGCGGCAAGTGCCATCGGCAACAATAAGACCAGGTAACGCATGACGATGCCCAGAATCAGAAGTTAAGCGAACGCTTGTCGACAGCCAACGCTGCCTCCTTGGTCGCTTCCGACAAGGATGGATGGGCATGGCAGATGCGCGCAATATCTTCCGAAGAAGCACGGAACTCCATCGCCACCACCGCTTCCGAAATCAGCTCGGAAGCCATAGGCCCGATGATGTGCACACCGAGAATTTCATCGCTCTTCGCATCGGCCAGGAACTTCACCATGCCATTAGTATCGCCAAGCGCACGGGCGCGTCCGTTGGCCATGAACGGGAAAGTACCGGCCTTGTAGGCAACGCCTTCCGCTTTCAGTTGCTGCTCGGTCTTGCCGACCCACGCAATTTCCGGCGATGTATATATGACCCAAGGAATTGTATTGAAGTTCACATGCCCATGTTGGCCGGCAATACGCTCGGCAACAGCGACGCCCTCTTCTTCCGCCTTGTGCGCGAGCATCGGACCACGTACCACGTCGCCCACTGCCCACACGTTCGGCAGATTGGTTTTGCAATCGCCGTCGACCGCGATGAAACCACGCTCATCCAGCTTCAACCCAATGCCTTCGGCATTCAAGCCGATGGTGTTCGGCACGCGGCCAATCGATACGATCAACTTGTCGAACACCGCCTTTTGCGCATTGCCCTTATCGTCGATATATTCAACCGTGACATCTTTCTTGCCGGCAGTAATTGCGCCGATTTTGACGCCGAGGCTGATCGCCAGCCCCTGCTTGGCAAACAGCTTGTGCGCTTCCTTCGCGATCTGCTCATCGACTGCGCCAAGGAAGGCTGGCAATGCTTCCAACACGGCTACTTCCGCGCCAAGACGTCGCCATACGCTGCCCATCTCCAGGCCGATCACGCCTGCACCGATTACGCCGAGCCTCTTCGGCACCGCATCGATCGCAAGAGCCCCGGTATTGGAGAGAATTAATTTTTCATCGAACGGGACATTCGGCAACGCGCGCGGATTGGAGCCGGTCGCGACGATGATGTGTTTACCAGTAATCGTTTCTTCCGACGCACCAGCCACTTTGATCTCGTAGCCGTTCGCATCCGCTTTTACGAATGAACCGCGGCCATGGAAAAACGTTACCTTGTTTTTCTTGAACAGGTACAGGATGCCGTCATTGTTCTGCTTGACGATAGTGCTCTTGCGAGCCAGCATCTGGCCGACATTCAACCCCAGCCCCTTTACCTCGATTCCATGCTCGGCAAACGCATGGCCGGCATGTTCGTAGTGCTCAGACGATTGCAGCAAGGCCTTGGACGGAATGCAGCCGACATTGGTGCAAGTCCCCCCCGGGGCCGGGCCGTTTTTTTCATTCTTCCACTCATCAATGCATGCGGTGGAAAAACCCAGTTGCGCAGCACGAATCGCCGCCACATAGCCACCGGGACCGCCACCGATGACAACCACATCGAAATTCTTTGACATGTTCCTAACCTTTTAGTCGTCGCAGGATAAACAGCGGCCACACGGAACAGCAATCTGTTCCGTGTGGCCGCAATGTGTGATTTGTTACAGGTCCAACAGCAGGCGAGCCGGATCTTCCAGCGCCTCCTTCATCGCGACCAAGCCGAGTACGGCTTCGCGACCGTCGATGATGCGATGGTCGTAAGACATCGCCAAGTAATTTATCGGGCGGATCACAATCTGTCCGTTTTCGACCACGGGGCGATCCTTGGTCGCATGCACGCCGAGGATGGCGGATTGCGGCGGGTTAATGATTGGGGTCGACAGCATGGAACCGAATACGCCACCGTTGGAGATGGAGAAGGTGCCGCCGGTCAGCTCATCCAGCGTGAGCTTACCATCCTTGGCTTTCACGCCGAATTCGGCGATCTTCTTCTCGATCTCTGCGATCGTCATCTGATCGACATCACGCAGAATAGGCACCACCAGACCACGCGGCGAACCGACCGCGATGCCGATGTCGAAATAGCCGTGGTAGACGATGTCGTTGCCGTCCACCGACGCATTCAGAATCGGGTACTTCTTCAACGCGGCGACAGCGGCCTTCACGAAGAAGGACATGAAACCAAGCTTGACGCCGTGCTCCTTCTCGAACTTGTCCTTGTACTTGTTGCGCAAATCCATCACCGGCTGCATGTTCACTTCATTGAACGTGGTGAGGATAGCGTTGGTCGCTTGCGACTGCAGCAGGCGCTCGGCGATACGCGCACGCAGACGGCTCATCGGCACGCGCTCTTCGGGGCGGTTCGCGAGGTTCAGGCTGACCGGCGCAGCAACTTGCTGCAGTGCCGGTTTGGCGGGCGCGACCGGAACCGGAGCGGCGGGTTTCTTTTCCAGCGCGGTAATCACATCACCCTTGGTGACACGTCCATCCTTGCCGGTGCCTGCCACTTGAGAAGCAGACATATTATTATCGGCCAGCATCTTGGCTGCGGCAGGCATAGCGACGCTGCTCGACGCTTTCGATGCAGAGGCGGAAACCGCAGCGGCAGCGGATTCGACCGCCTGTGCCGGAGCGGCAGCAGGTGTTGCAGCAGCCGCCGGAGCAGCAACTGCGCCAGCCTTGGCTTCGGTATCGAGCTTGGCGATCACTTCGCCGGCGACCACGGTGCTGCCGTCG
>DASVLY010000069.1:0-7324 GCA_036384635.1 Noviherbaspirillum sp.
ACAGATACTCACCGGCGGTTGCGGCGGAAACGGAGAAACAAAACGCAGCAAGAAATGCTGCACCACCAATCACACCTTTATCCATCCAAGCCTCCCCTTTAGGTTTTCTGAATTACCAAAAAGCACCCTCTACGGCTTACAGGTACATCTTGTGTCCCCCATATGGCATTGCCGCAAAAACTTTACCATGGGAAATAACGTTGACCAAAAGAAATTTTGGGGGGCAAAAAAATGGTTGTGCCTTTACAACCTCTGGCAGGGTTTGGCAGGCTGTTGAAAAACGTAGCGAGCGGGCCGAGCCCGGGGGTGCGAGGAGCGCACGCGTACTTCAAGGGCTGTGCTGCCCCGCTTGGAGCACAAATGGCCTGCGGGAGCGAGCGTGATGGGCGGGAAGTGGTTGAAGAAGGCGACCAAGAAGCCGCCTTTTGACGAAGGGCGAGAGGTCACGGAACCGGCTGTGCAGCCTCCAGTTTTTTCCATGGCTCGCTGCTGCGCCATGGCGCAATCCATTCCTGCGGCAGTACCAGGCACAGCGCTCCCACGTCGGCGACCAGCGGACCGACTGCCGCCAGCACAAGGGTCACGTCCTGCGTCAGTGCCGGCAGACGGCTGGAGATCTCCTGCTGCACGATCGGTGCGAGCCATTCTCCATGATTGACCCACACCGTGCCACCGATCACGAAGATGCGGGTATCAAGGGTTGCAACAATGTTGTACAGCGCGCGGCCGAACCACTGCGCGGCCTCCACTGCTGCCGCGTGCGCCGCTGTATTGCCGCCGCGCGCCGATCGGAACAAGTCGGCGGCCGACATTTGCAGCCGGTTGCCGAGATTGCGCCCGGATGTCAACGCTTCGACGTCGCCACGGTTGCCGCAACCGCACAGCGCATCACGCTCGGAGAGCAGCATGTGTCCCGCGTGGCCGGCATTGCCATGTTTGCCGTGCAGGATTTGGCCGTCGACACACAGGCCGAAACCGATACCGGTGCTCCAGGTCACATAGGCGCAATCCGGCTCGTCCTTCACGGCGCCGAAAGTGCGCTCGGCCACCAGCGCCGCGACGCAGTCGTTTTCCATCCTGACGTGATCGAAATGTTCGCGCAGCACACGCTCCATCGGAATCACCGTCCAGTCGTTCGGCAGATCCGAGCCACGCGCAATGCCGCCGCAGATGTTCGGCGTGGACAGGCCAAGCATGCCGCCTTCGCGGACAAACGGGCCGCAGGAACCGACACCTATGCTGCGTACTTCGGCGCGCTCCACGCCGGCTTGCCGGCACGCCTCGTCCAGCAGCGCTACCGCCTGCTCGGCCAATGCGCGCTCCGGTCCTGTCTTCACCGTCGGCTGCACGATTCTGGCAAGCGGTCCGTTGCGATCCGCAACAAGGGCAGCGATCTTGGTGCCGCCGATATCGATGGCGCCGATGTAATGCTGCTTCATGACACCCTCTAATACGCCTTGTCCCACGCAATCGAAAGCCGCGCCGCGCACTGGATCAGCCCGACCATGCTGTACGTCTGCGGGAAATTGCCCCATAACTCGCCGTTGTCCGTGGAGACATCTTCGGACAGCAGGCCGAGGTGGCTGCATTTGCTGAGGACGTTTTCGAACAGCTCGCGCGCGCGCTCCTTGCGTCCCATCTGCGCCAGCGCAAGTATCCACCACAGCGTGCATACCAGAAACGCGGTCTCGGGCCGCCCGAAGTCATCTTCCTCGTCGTAGCGCAACAGGAAATCGCCGCGCCGCAAATGCTGCTCGATGACCTCGACGGTGGAGACAAAGCGCGGATCGTCCGGGGCGAGGAACTGGAATTCGGCCATCAGGAGCAGGCTGGCATCGACCTTGTCGCCGCCGAAGGTCGACGTGAAGCTGCCGATTTCGGGATTCCATGCTTTGTCGCAGATTTCGCGGTGCATCTTCTCCGCATGCGCGGACCACATCTGTTCGCGTTCGGGCAGACCGATGTGACGCGCAATGCAGGCCAGCCGATGACAGGCCACCCAGCACATGATGCTGGAAAAGGTGTGTATGCGCGTCGATCCACGCAGCTCCCACAACCCGGCATCCGGCGTGTTGTAGGCGCGCACCGCCTGCTCGCCGAGCCGCTCCAGGTCGTTGAACATGTGACGCCCGGCCGGGCGTTCCAGGCGGGTGTCGAAGAATGCCTGGGTGCTGGCCAGGATCGCTTCGCCGAACGCGTCGTTCTGCACTTGGTAGTAGGCGAGATTGCCGATGCGTACCGGCCCCATGCCGCGATAGCCGGCCAGGCCCGGCGCAACGCGTTCGTCGAGCGCGGTTTCACGGCGGATACCGTACACCGGCTGCAGCGGCGTATCGCGCGTGTCGGCGATGATGTTGAGGATGTAATCGAGATAATGCTCCATCGTGTCGGTTGCGCCCAGGCTGTTGAGCGCATTGACCACGAAGTAGGCGTCACGCAGCCAGCAATAGCGGTAATCCCAGTTGCGGCCGCTGCCGGGCGCTTCCGGAATCGAGGTGGTCACCGCAGCGACGATGGCGCCGGTGTCGTCGTACGCATTGAGCTTCAACGTGATGGCCGCGCGGATCACCACTTGCTGCCATTCGAACGGAATCGCGAGATTCCTCACCCACAGGTGCCAGTAGGTCTGCGTCTTTTCATAGAACTCGCGGCCGACTTCATGCGGCGCGCCATTGACCGTTTCGTCCGGTCCCATCAGAAGCGTCACACTCTCGTGCAGAAAGAACGGCCGTTCGTCCTGCACCGACGAGATCGAGGCGTCGGTGGTCAGCCGCATCGACTGCGACATGCCTGCATACGACAGATGATGCGCACCGCAGCGGATCTGCGCCCGCTCCGCGCCATAGTCCACCGCCGGACGCACGCGCAATGTGATGCGCGGCCGGCCGGCAGTGCGCTTGACGATACGCACCAGCATCGCCGGCGCGAACAGGCGGCCATGCAGGCGAAAGCGCGGCGCGAAATCCACCACCTCGATGCCGTTGCCGGCTCCATCCCGGAAACGGGTGACGAGGATCGCCGAATTGCGCTCGTAGAACTGTTCCGTCTCGGTCATGCCGTCGAGTTCCACATCGATCTGACCGAAGCCGGCCTCCTGCTCTTCCGACTGCAGCAGCGAGCAGCAGATCGGGTCGCCGTCCAGATAGGGATAGCACCACCAGACGATCGAGGCGTTGCGATCAACCAGCGCGCAGGTGCGGGAGTTGCCAATCAGTCCCAGGTCAAGCGTTTTCATGCGTGTTCGTCCTGTGGTTGGGTCAGGCGGTCCGCAGCCTCTGTCTGCAGCCAGTTGACGGAGCCGGCCGCGCGCAGGCACCGGATCAGTTCCGTCAGCAGTTGCACGATATCCTCCGGCCGTGGCAAGAAAAATTGCGCGGCGCTCTGCGCCGCATGTTCGATGCGCACCGACAGCACGTCGCCCCGCTGCAAACGGAAAACGTCTTCATCGGTCACGTCGTCGCCCACATACAGCGCGTGACGGGCGCCGCATATCGCGATCAGTTGTTCCAGCGCGTCGCCCTTGTGCGCGGCGTCCTGCGGCAACAGGTTGAATACGTATTTTCCCGCCACCACGCGCGGCTGCGGCTCCAGCGCTCCGAACAGCTTCATCAGCCGTACCGCAGCATCGTTCGTATCATTCGCGCCGCGGTAATGTACGGACAGCGAGTAGCGCTTGTCTTCTAGCCGGATGCCTGCATCGCCATCCGGCGGCAGCATGCGCGCAAGCTGCATGCGCCAGGCGACGCAGATTGCCTGATGATGCTGCGCCTGCGCTTCCCAGCCGGGCACGCCTTCCAGCCCATGATTGCCGACGATAAAATCCGGATCGAAGCCAAGACGGCTGTAGGTGTCTTCAATGGAGCGGCCGGTGATAATGGCAATCGGTACATAGCCGGACAGCACAATCAGGTGCTGCCTGATGTCGTCGGGCAGGCGTGCATGTTCCGGCTGCGCCACGATGGGGGCGAGCGTGCCGTCGAAATCGAACGCGCACAGCAAGCGCTGCTGCACGATTTCGTCGAGGCGGCGAAGGCCGGATTCGGAAAACAATAAGCTCATAGGACTTACGCTATACGGGCGCTTCCTTCGGACGAGCGCCGTGATAACTGTTGTTCCAAAAAACGAGGTGAGGCGTAAGTCCCATAAAAGGAAAAGGGGTAAAAAATCGTTCAAAAATCAAACTCTTTTACTTTTAGGACTTACGCTTCACCTCCCCCTTTTCTAACCAGAGTAATCACCATATTCTGCCCGAAGAGGCTCCCTATCAAGCGTAAGTCCTTCAGACTACACGGCGCAAGGACGCACGGCTGTGCGAATGGATCTTGGTCGTGATCCGTTCGCGCTGGCGCATGCGCGCGGCATCCAGCAGCATACGGCCTGCCCAGCGGTATATGTTGAAGTCTTTCACCAGTGTACGCATGCTGCGCATGCGCTCGCGCTGCTCCACTTCCGGCATGGTCAGCGCACGATAAAGTGCATCGGCACTCTGCTCGATATGATACGGATTGACTACCAGTGCCTCATGGAGTTCCCGCGCAGCACCCGTGAACTGGGACAGAATCAACACGCCGCGCTCATCGTTGCGCGCGGCAATGAACTCCTTCGCGACCAGGTTCATGCCGTCGTGCAGGCTGGTCACCACGCAGACATCGGCGGCGCGATAATAGCGCGTCACCGATTCGGTATCGTGATGCTCGATCTTCAGGACGATCGGCTGATAATTGCCGTTTGAAAAGCGGCTGTTGATGCGTTGAACCAGCGCGCGTACCCGTGCTTCGAAGTTCTGGTATTCATCAAGCGAGGTGCGGGAAGGCGCGGCGATCTGGATCATCGAGAACTTGCCAACCAGGTTGGGATGCAATTCCAGCATCCGCTCCATCGCCTGGAAGCGTTCGATAATGCCTTTCGTATAGTCGAGCCGATCGACGCCGAGCGCGAGCAGATGATCGGGCGGCATCCCGTGTTCCTCGCGGATCGCGGCGCGGCATTCGGCCACGCTCGCCTTGTTCGCATCGTTGCCTTCCGGCCAGGCGATCGAAATCGGATAATGCTCGACCTGGGTCAGCTTGCCGCCGTAGGAAATGGTCGACGCTTCGTATTCGATCCGCGTTTCCAGGTAGCGGTCCACGGTTTCCAGGAAATTCTTGCAGTGGAAAGGCGTATGGAAACCGAGGATGGTGCTGCCGAGCAGTCCTTCCAGAATTTCCTCACGCCATGGACAGATGCCGAAAGACTCCGGATTCGGCCACGGAATGTGCCAGAACGTGATGATGGTCGCCTTCGGCAACACCTCGCGCACCATGCGCGGCAGCAGTGCGAAATGGTAATCCTGCACCAGCACGACCGGATCGTCGGTGCGCGCCTCCTTCACCACCGAATCGGCAAAACGCTGGTTCACCGCCACGTATTGCTGCCAGTCCGACGAACGGAACACCGGGCGCACATGCGCGATATGACACAGCGGCCACAATCCTTCGTTGGCGAAGCCGTAGTAGTAACCCTGCTCTTCTTCCTTGGACAGCCAGACCCGCCGCAGCGTATAAGCCGGATGGCCGGGCGGTACCGGCACGCGGTCGTTGCGGTCGACGGTTTCGCGGTCGGCCGAACCGCTGCCGTGCGCAATCCATGTGCCGGAGCAGGCGCGCATGACCGGCTCCACCGCGGTCACAAGGCCACTGGCCGGGCGCTGCACTTCGATGCCTTTGCGCGTGCGCATGTGCATGTAAGGCTCGCGGTTGGACACCACCAGCACTTCGTCGCCGGCCAGTTCCTCATGCAGCAGCACGCGCAGTTTTTCGGGTGTCCACAGGTGGGTCGAATCGTCGCGCGCTCTGCGCTCGATGTTGAACTGATGCAGCAGCACGCGCAAATCGCCCTCGATCGGGTGCAACTCGGGCGGAGTCGACTGCTGCTGCGGACGCAGGCCGATTTCGCCGCGCAATATGCCCTTGACCGAATCGATCCAGTTGCGCCACGAAAGATGCGCAACGAACACCGTCACCAGCGAGATCAGGAGCGTCAGCACCGCGAACAGGCTGATCACGTAGTGCTTGGTGTCGGCACTGCGGCGCTCAATGAAGCTCATGTCGTGCAACAGGATCAGCTTGCCGAGATACTGGCCCTCCAGTTCGAGCGGACTTTCCGAAACATGCACGGCCCCCTCCGGCAGACGCACCAGCGATTTCCGCTTTGCATTTCCTTCCTGCTCGCCCTGGCAACTCAGCGATTTCGGATAGTTGGCGGTCTTGTAGAGCAGATTGCCGGACGAATCGCAGAATGCCATCGCATACAGCCGCTCGTCACGCATCGTGCGATCGAACAATTGCGTTACTTTTTTCTCCGCATGGGCCGGCACATATTCCAGCAGCGGGTCCTGCAGCGCATTGGCAAGCGAGTGCGAGCGTGTTTCGAGATCGCGCATGAACCAGCGCAAGGTCAAGTCATCTACCAGCGGCACCACCACGTAGGCGGATAATCCCAGCACCAGTGCCAGCGGCAAAACAAAACGCAGCGAAAGACGAAGTAGTCGTGATTGCATGATTGCTTCCCGTTAGGAACCGCATCGCAACAACATATTGCCTCCGGACAAAACGCAGTACCGTGGGGAAAACGCTTCCGGATTGAACGGAGACATCCGCATGAAAAGATCGTGAACGGACGGCATTACATCGTCCGATTCATCACCCCATTGTTGTTCTGACCATAGGAAAAGATCGTGAAGCGCGCCAATAGTTCCTAGGATTTACGTCTTCGCTGCCGTTCTTGCCGCCCTCGATACAAAAAGGGCGGCCCCCCTCTCAGGTTGCCGCCCTCGTGACTGACAAACAAAGTTACCTGCTCAAATTCCGTAGCGTTCCCGCAGCAGGCGTTTTACCAGGGCTTCAGTTTCCTTCCGTTTATCCATACCCGCCTGGTGATCGAACACGACGGTATGTCTGGAAGCGGCCTCGCTCGTCCCCTTATCGTCGGTGACGGAAATCACGGCCATTAATTTTCCCGTTTCCAATTCTTCCAATTGCGCCTCGGCGCGCCAATGGTCAACGGTATAACTCAGGGTTTGCATTCAATGCTCCATATTATCGGTATCAACAGGACTCCTCCTTGTTTCTTATAACCGTAGTTGAGAGACAGACAGATGATCGCGCTCAACTATTGACCGCTTTTCCGGTCAGCCAGACCGGCACGGTTCTGAAAATTAGACTGGATTTTCGGCAATGGTTCGCACCTTCTTGCCGTAACACGATGTGCTTCAAAACATTTGCATTCATTGGGGACAGAATACTCACGCCAAGGTAAGGAGTTCACTGGCACGGGTATAGCATGA
>DASVLY010000070.1:0-7710 GCA_036384635.1 Noviherbaspirillum sp.
CCATTTTTCAACAGATGGACCGGCACCGTTTCATACGGCAGTCCTTTCAGGTTCAGCGCAATGCGCACCCGGTAGGAAGCTGAGCTGCGGAAATAGCTGTACAGTTTCACGCCCCCTCCTTTTTAAACAATTTATACAATACACAGGGAAACGATTCCTTCTACGGCAACGGGCGGAATCCTCGCCGGGAAGACATATTGCATGAACATACACCTCCTGGCTGAAGTGTCATCCTGACTGAATTTTCATTATGCCATTGCATGCAATGAACAGCCGCACATCAACTGTGGCACTTTTGATCGACAACTCAATCCTCATATAAGTTGCGAACTTCGCCAACTCATTCGGAGGTTGCCATGTTTTTGCGCTTACGTCGTTTGATCAGAGCCGCAGGCCGCGATGTCATTGTGCTCTGGTATGCATGCCGCAATCCGAAGACGCCAGCACTGGTGAAACTGATTTCCATCCTGCTGGCGTTATATATAGTCAGTCCGATCGATCTGATCCCGGATACAGTGCCTGTCCTCGGCTGGCTCGACGATGCGACACTGCTTGCACTCGGCCTCCCTGTCCTCCTGAAGCTGATACCACAGGCTGCATTGCAGGATGCGCAAAATGCCGCGCATCGCTTGCGGTCGCGTTGGGCGTTCTGGCGTCATCGCTCCTGAACATAAAAAAACCGCCTTGCCGGTTGCCGGACAAGGCGGTTTGCAGCGCACACTATGATGCACGGTCAACTTTCGCCCAGATACGCTGCCTTGACCTTCGGATCGTCCAGCATATCCTTCGCATTGCCAGTCATCGTGACCAGTCCGGAATCCATTACATAGCCGCGGTGCGCGGCCTGCAACGCCAGTTTGGCATTCTGCTCGACCAGGAGAATAGTCACCCCTTGCGCCGCCACGGTACGTATCACCTCGAAGATCTTTTCGACCATGATCGGCGACAGGCCCATCGAAGGCTCATCCAGCAACAGTAGTCTCGGATGGCTCATCAATGCGCGCGCCATTGCCAGCATCTGCTGCTCGCCGCCCGACAGCGTGCCCGCCAACTGCGATGAGCGCTCTTTCAGGCGCGGGAAAATGCCAAACCACTTGTCGATGTCGGCATGAATACATTCCTTGTCGTTGCGGGTATATGCACCCATCAACAGGTTTTCCATGATCGTCATGCGAGTAAATACGCCACGGCCTTCCGGTACCATCGCCAAGCCCTTCTTTACCAGCTCGAACGAATTGGCGCCCATGATTAGGCTGTCGCTGTAATGGATCTGCCCCTCCACTTTGCAGCCTGGCAGCGTGCCGGTGATCGCTTTCAACGTCGTGGTTTTGCCGGCACCGTTGGCGCCGATCAGCGTGACCAGTTCGCCCTCGTTGACTTCGAGGTCGATACCTTTGACAGCTTGAATTCCGCCGTAAGCAATCTTCAGGCCACTGACCTTCAAAATGTTTCCGCCCATTAACGAGCTCCGCCTAAATATGCCTCGATCACAGCCGGGTTCTTTTGTACCTCGGCCGGTATGCCTTCCGCAATCGGCTTGCCATAGTCCAGAACCGTCATGCGGTCACAGAGCCCCATCACCAGCTTGACGTCGTGTTCGATTAACAGGATTGTCTTGCCCTCGGCCTTGATTTTCACCAGCAGCTCGCGCAGCGCCAGCTTTTCGGTGGCGTTCATGCCGGCCGCCGGTTCATCCAGTGCCAGCAGTTGCGGATCGGTTGCCAGCGCGCGGGCAATTTCAAGCCGTCGTTGGTCGCCGTAGGACAGGTGGCGCGAAGTGCGGTTTGCGAACTGAGCAATGCCGACAAAGTCGAGCAGTTCCATCGCGCGCTTTTTGATCGCAGCCTCTTCTTCGCGTGCAGCCTTGTGATGCAGTATCGCGCCAAGCACGCCCTGGCGGGTGCGCACATGGCGCCCCACCATCACGTTTTCCAGTGCAGACATTTCGCTGAACAGGCGGATGTTCTGGAAGGTACGTGCAATGCCGGCCTTCGCCACTTCATGCGGAGCCGATGGCGAATACGGCTTGCCGGCCAGTTCAAACGAGCCTGTATCGGGCTGGTACAAGCCGGTGATCACGTTGAAGAACGTGGTCTTGCCAGCACCGTTCGGACCGATCAGACCGTAGATCTGGCCACGTTCGATTTTCATGCTCACATCCGACAGCGCCTGCAGACCGCCGAAACGCTTGTTCACACCCGAGATATTGAGAATGATTTGTTCGCTCATGGCTTTCCTCACGCAACCATCGCTGCAGATTCTTTTTCATCGTAGCGCGTGGGCGCATTCGCATCCGGACGGTCCTCATGCCTGGGCGATGGCCATAATCCGGCCGGGCGATACAGCATGATGACGACCATCGCCAGACCGTACAGCAACTGGCGCAGCACTTCCGCCTCGATCAGCACGGCGCCGAACAAGTGTTGCTGCAGCGGCTCTACCACATGACGCAACACTTCCGGCAGCGCGGCCAGGATCACGCCGCCCAGTACGACACCGGGGATATGACCAATCCCTCCCAATACCACCATCGCGAGCACTGCAATCGATTCCGTCAGCGAGAACGATTCCGGCGACACGAAGCCTTGGAAGGATGCAAACATCGCACCCGAAACACCGCCGAACGACGCGCCCATGCCGAACGCGAGCAGCTTGATGTTGCGGGTGTTGACGCCCATCGCCTTGGCAGCGATTTCATCTTCGCGGATTGCGACAAACGCACGCCCCAGGCGCGAATGCTGCAACCGGACCGAGATGAAGATGATCGCCGCGCACAGTAGCAGGAACAGGAAGTAATACGCGTTCACCGACGGCATCGAGAACGAACCGAAATATACTGTGGCATGCGAACCGGCTTCGCCCGCCAGCGACACACCGAAGATGCGAATCGGGTCGATCAAGTTGATACCCTGCGAACCATTGGTGATATTCACCGGCGCGTTCAGGTTGTTCATGAAGATACGGATGATCTCGCCGAAACCGAGCGTCACGATTGCCAGGTAGTCGCCACGTAGCTTCAGGGTCGGCGCACCAAGCAGCGCACCGAACATCGCAGCTAGTGCAGCGCTCATCGGCACGATCAGCCAGATCGACAGGTGTATGCCGTTTTGCCGCACCTCCTCGCCGAACAGCGCAACCAGCACATTGCCGATCACCGGATAAGTATTGACGAACGATTCCAGCACGGTTGCAAATTGCGGTGACGCCAGCAAGCCGGTCATGTACGCCCCCAGCGCATAGAATGCGATGTAGCCCAAGTCCAGCAAGCCGGCAAAGCCGACCACGATGTTCAAGCCTAACGCCAGCATGATGTACAACAGTGCCAGGTCCATGATGCGGACCCAAGAATTGCCGTAATTGGCAGCAATGAACGGGAATGCGATCAGCGCCACCGAGAGGATTGCGAAGCTGGTATATGCCTTGCGCGGATGGTGTTTGATGTCGAATAGTGTGGACACGAAGCTCTCCTTAACACTCAGGCCCGATCCGCCACACGCTCACCCATGATGCCCGATGGACGCAGTGTAAGCACGATAATAAGCACGATGAATGCAAAGATGTCCTGATACTGGCTGCCAAGAAAGTCGCTGGTCAGATCGCCAATGTAGCCGGCGCCGAAGCTTTCGATCAGGCCAAGCAGGATGCCGCCGGCCATCGCTCCGTAGATGTTGCCGATGCCGCCCAGCACCGCTGCAGAGAACGCTTTCAGGCCGGGCACGAAGCCCATCGCGAAATGCGCAGTCGAGTAATTCGCGCCCCACATTACGCCAGCCCCCGCCGCCAATGCGGCGCCGATTGCAAACGTCATCACGATCACGCGGTTTGAATCGACCCCCATCAGACCAGCCACGCGCGGGTTCTCAGCGGTAGCGCGCATCGCGCGGCCCATCTTGGTTTTCTCAACCAGCAGCGCAAGGCCGATCATCGCGGCGATCGTCAGCACCAGTAGCATCACTTGTGTCGGCGAAATCAGCGCACCGAGAATTTTGAATGAACCGGACGGCATTACCTGCGGGAATGGAATCGGGTTGCGGCCCCAAATCATCATCGCGAAGGTTTGCAACAAGATCGATACGCCGATCGCAGTGATCAGGGGCGCCAAGCGCGGCGCATTGCGCAAGCGGCGATATGCGACCCGCTCGATGATGATATTGACGATCACGCATACCGGAATCGCGCCGATAATCGCGATGCATAGCTTGACGACGCCGGGCAAGGCCGGCGCTGCCGTCTGCAGGAATTCCAGGATGGTGATGCCGGCCATCGCCCCCACCATCAGCACCTCGCCATGCGCGAAATTGATTAGATTAAGCACCCCGTACACCATTGTGTACCCGAGCGCGACCAGTGCATACATGCTCCCCTGCACCAGCCCATTGATGATTTGTTGGATAAATGTATCCATGTCCCTACTCTCTAAAAATTCTTCCAATCGTTTTGCAACTGTGCCGCCACTCATCATTGATCAGTTACAGCAAGATTCGTTCCGGCAACAAAAACGGCACCCGGATGAAAGCCTCACGGGTACCGTCCGGGGTACGCGATTGTTATCCCAAAAGCGATATTGTGGCGATGCGAATAACGACGGCACGGTTGATGCGCATTGATAGCGTCTCCTGAGTTCGCTTTTGATACGCTTCTCTCGGAGCAAACATTCAGGCAACACGTGCGCCGGACAGCCCCTTGGGCATCGGGAAAGTAATATTCTCTTCCACGCCAGCCAACGGCCGCACACTTTTCGCGCCAAGACCTTTCAGACGATCAATCACTGCTTGGACCAGCACTTCCGGCGCCGACGCCCCAGCAGTGACACCGATGCGGTTTTTACCTTCCAGCCATGCAGGATTGATTTGCGATGCGTTGTCAACCATGTAGGCAACTACGCCCTTTTTCTCCGCGACTTCACGCAGGCGGTTGGAATTGGAACTGTTCGGGCTGCCGACCACGATCATCACTTCGACTTGCAGCGCCATGAATTTGACCGCTTCCTGACGATTGGTGGTCGCATAGCAAATATCGCCTTTCTTCGGCTCAGAAATGCTCGGGAATTTACGCTTCAGTGCGGCAATGATGTCAGCCGTGTCGTCGACAGACAACGTCGTTTGCGACACATAGGCGAGCATGTCAGGATTGGCCACCTGCAGCCGTTCAACATCGCCGACGGCTTCGACCAGATACATACCCTGTTCTACCTGCCCCATCGTGCCTTCGACTTCCGGATGGCCGGCATGGCCGATCATAATGATTTCACGCCCCTCGCGGCGCATCTTCGCGACTTCCACATGCACCTTCGTGACCAGCGGACAGGTCGCATCGAACACACGCAGTCCTCGCGCGGCAGCCTCAGCCTGGACCGCTTTGGAAACACCATGCGCAGAAAAAATCACGGTATTGCCGGTCGGAACATCATCCAACTCTTCGATGAAAACCGCGCCTTTGCGGCGCAGATCATCGACCACATACGCGTTGTGCACAATCTCATGGCGCACATAGATGGGCGCACCGAATTCCGCCAGCGCCCGCTCGACGATTTCGATTGCACGGTCGACGCCAGCGCAAAAACCGCGGGGTTGCGCAAGCAAGACTTCCTTATCCATTCTCCAATCCTTACAGGATGCCAATAATCTTCACTTCGAATCTCACCGTTTGGCCAGCCAACGGATGATTGAAGTCAAATAATGCGTCGTCGTCGTTGATTGCTCGCAATACTCCTGCAAAACGTCCACCACCAGGCGCGGCAAATTCGACCATATCGCCAATCGCATACGATTCACCGGCTTGTGAGTTCTCGTCCAGCGTTGCACGGGATACCTTCTGAATCAAATCCGGATTACGCGGACCGAAAGCCTTTTCCGGAGGAAGTTCAAAGACCTGGTGTGCCCCCTCAGGCAGTCCCATCAGGCAAGCCTCGAGAAACGGAGCTAGCTGGCCGCTGCCGAGTTGCAGTGTTGCCGGATTTTCGCAAAAAGTGCTGACAATATCATTCCCGTCGATCGAAGCAAGACGGTAGTGCAGGGTCAAGTAGGCGGCTTCGGTAACAACAGGGGTGGTTACGTTGGACATAGTGTATCTCTGGATGGCGGGACAACTCGTTATTGTAAGCCACGTTACGTTGAATCCACTTGCTTTCCAGCCTTCCATCTAATCGTCACAGGGAATTAACCCCATACAGTGCGCCACACAAATATTAAAACAAATGAAACGTTTTTCAATATAATCCTCTGCTGCTTATTCCCTTTGTTATAAACAACATGGCAATTACTGACTGGCCGGAAGATCAACGGCCGCGCGAACGACTGATCAAACATGGCCCCCACGCGCTTTCGGATGCCGAATTGCTCGCAGTCTTCCTGCGCGTGGGTGTGAGCGGTAAAAGCGCGGTCGATCTGGGGCGCGACATGATTGGACATTTCGGTTCGTTAAGCCGTATGTTTACCGCAAAATTAGTTGACTTTTCGAAGATACATGGGCTGGGTCCTGCCAAATATGCGCAATTGCAAGCAGTGCTGGAACTAGCGCGCAGGTCATTATCGGAAGAGCTAAAGGCCGGCGAAGCGTTCAGCTCGCCGCTGGCAGTCAAACACTATCTGCAACTGCTGCTGGCCAACAAGCCATATGAATCGTTTGCGGTGCTGTTTCTGGACGTAAAAAATCGTCTGATTGCCGCCGAAGAACTTTTCCGCGGCACGCTTACGCATACCAGCGTCTATCCACGCGAAGTGGTGAAAGCTGCACTTGCACACAATGCGGCGAGCATTATTCTTGCGCACAACCATCCATCCGGCACACCGGAACCGAGCACAGCAGACCACACGCTCACGCAAGCATTGAAGCAAGCACTCGGACTGGTTGATATCCGGGTGCTTGATCACTTCGTAGTTGCAGGCCGACACGTGTATTCCTTTGCCGAGCACGGAGATATGTAAAACCTTTTTCAAGGAAATTGTTAATTTCAGAACCAAATGCAAGACACAATTGTTTTTCGCAAGTCATTGAAAAGTCACAATTTTCTGACTATACTCTCGTTTTTCCAATTCTGGATCTTCCAAGGAGTTAACCATGTCACGTGTGTGCCAAGTGACCGGGAAAGGGCCGATGGTCGGCAACAACGTTTCCCATGCTAACAACAAGACCAAACGTCGCTTTTTGCCTAACCTGCAAAATCGCCGTATCTTCGTTGAATCTGAAAACCGTTGGGTATCCCTGCGTGTTTCCAACGCCGGTCTGCGCGTAATCGACAAGATCGGTATCGACGCAGTCCTCGCCGACCTGCGCGCCCGTGGCGAAAAAATCTGAGCGGCACTTAACAGGAAACTATCATGGCCAAATCTAACCGCGACAAAATCAAGTTGGAATCGACCGCAGGCACGGGTCACTTCTACACCACCACGAAAAACAAGCGCACCATGCCGGAAAAAATGTCGATCATGAAGTTCGACCCGAAGGCACGCAAGCACGTCGAATACAAAGAGACCAAGATCAAGTAATTGATCAGTCAGCTCCAATAGAAGAAAGCCCCGCTCTGGCGGGGCTTTCTTTTTGTAATGAGACTGCAGTCATGAGTAAAACAACCTGAGCTCGGGATAAGCCGGATCAGCGGCATGCTGGCGCCGAAGAGGTCAGGGGTAAGCGCGGCTTGTTCGGCGCCAGGCAATAAGCAATGATGCCGGCCATCAGATTGACCATGAAATTGCTGTGTGAACGGTGGCG
>DASVLY010000071.1:0-5950 GCA_036384635.1 Noviherbaspirillum sp.
GTTTTTCAGCGCGCCGACGGCGAACGCTTCCCGGTGCTGATTTTCGAATCGCCGCTGGTGGACGACAACGGCAAACAAACCGGCTGGATGGGATCGATCCTCGATATCTCGGACCGCAAGAAGGCGGAAGACCTGAACCGGCAGCAGCAGGAAAAACTGCAAGCCAGCGCACGCCTGGCGACCATGGGCGAACTGGCATCGACGCTGGCGCACGAACTGAACCAGCCGCTGGCCGCGATTTCCAGCTATACCACCGGCGCGCTTAACCTGATTGCCGCCCAAGGCGAGCGCGTCGACCTGGCGCTGTTGAAGCCTGCGCTGGAAAAGGCCGGAGCCCAGGCGCAGCGTGCCGGGCAAATCATCCGCAGCGTGCACACCTTCGTCAAGCGGCGCGAACCGAGCCGCGAACCGCTTTCGGTGCAGGATCTGATCGACAACGTGCTGCCGCTGGTCGAGTTGCAATCTCGCTCACTTTTTGTTGCAACACAGGTGCAGATTGAACCCGGCCTGCCGGTCGTGCTGGCCGACCGCATGCTGCTGGAGCAGGTGCTGCTGAACCTGACGCGCAATGCGATCGAAGCGATGCAGCACGTCGCGCCCGAACGCCGCATTCTGCGCATCGCCGCCGCGCATGACCGCGAAGCGCAAGCTCGCGTTGCGATTTCAGTCATCGACCATGGTCACGGCATTGCCGAAGACGTCGCACAGCGGCTGTTTTCACCGTTCTTCTCGACCAAGGCCGAAGGCATGGGCATGGGCCTGAATATCTGTCGCACTGCAGTCGAATTCCATGGCGGGACGATGGCGCACCTGCCCAATCCGGAAGGCGGCACGATTTTCCGGTTTACCCTGCCGGTGATGGAAGCGGCCTCCGCAAATTCTTCTGGATGACCCGCAGCATGCATATAATCACCAAAAACATGGAGACGGCATGCTGCACATAGTCGACGACGAAGAAGTCATTTGCGACGCGCTCACCTTGCTGGCGCACTCGCGCTCGATTGCCGCGACAACATATGAAAGCGCTGCGGCATTCCTGGCGGCGCTCGACCGCGCCACCGGCTTCAACCCGCAAGGCGAATGCCTGCTGCTCGATGTGCGTATGCCTGACATCAGCGGCTCGGCGTTGTTCGACATATTGACGGCGCGTGGCCTGACGCAACGCCTGCCCGTCATCTTCCTGACCGGCCACGGCGATGTGCCGATGGCGGTCGACACCTTGAAGCGCGGCGCCTTCGACTTCTTCGAAAAACCGTTCAACGGCAACAAGCTGATGGATCGGGTGCTGGAAGCGCTGACGGCCTCGCGCGCGGCAGGCGCCTCCGACGCGGTGCAAGCAAGGCTGGCATCGCTGTCGGCGCGCGAGCGTGAAGTGCTCGACCTGATCCTGGCCGGAAAGATGAACAAGGTCATCGCAGACGAGCTCGGCATCAGCATGCGCACGGTGGAAGTACACCGCGCGCATATCTTCGACAAGATGAATGTCAAGACGGCGGTGGAACTGGCACGGCTGCTGAAGTGACGCCAGCGTTGGCGTTCCCGCTTGCACAGCAACGCTATCCTGTAAGCCTCCGCACCTTTCACGCACCACTTATTTCTCACAAAAACACACCAGCGCAAACCTTGTTACCATCAAGGCTTACCGTTACCGTTCCCTCTCCGTATGTCGATCGCCACCATCCTGTTCCCCGATTTTGCACTGATCCTGCTCGGCTTTGCGCTGATGCGCCTGACCGACTGGGGCGCGCCGTTCTGGGGCGGGCTGGAAAAGCTGATCTACTACATCCTGTTCCCGGCACTCTTGTTCTACTCCACCGCGCGCACCCCGTTTGACTTCCACAGCACCGGCAAGATGCTGCAGATCGCGCTCTTCGCATGCGTATGCAGCATCGCACTCGGCTGGCTGGCCAAACCGCTGTTTCGCGCCGAGCACATGGTGTTCGAATCCGGCGTGCAGACCGCGTTTCGCTTCAATTCGTATATCGCGCTGGCAGTCGCGTCGCGCCTTGCGGGTGAACAAGGCACAACATTGATGGCGCTGATCATCGGTTTCGGGGTCCCCCTGTGCAATATGGCGGCAGTGCATGCGCTGGCGCACAAAAGCGGCAGCCTGCTGCCGGAACTGGCGAAGAACCCGCTGCTGGTTGCGACCGCCTGCGGCATGGTCTTCAATCTGCTCGACCTGCATCTGCCGGAGGTCATCGGCGCAACGCTCTCACGCATGGGAAACGCATCCATTGCAATCGGCCTCATTACAGTAGGCGCCGGGCTGCGCCTGTCCGGACTGCATGAAGCAAAGGCGATGGCGGGCTACTTCCTGGCGGTGAAGTTGCTCATACAGCCGGCAATCGGCCTGGCGCTCGGACGCTGGGCCCATCTGCCGGCATTGCAGTTGCAGATCGCGGTAGCGTTCTGCGCGCTGCCGACCGCATCGAGCGCCTACGTACTGGCCACGCGCATGGGCGGCAACGGACCGTTCGTCGCGTTCCTGATTTCGGCGAGCACCCTGCTGTCGGTGGCGACGCTGCCGTTCTGGTTGGGCTTGGCGGTTTAGCGTTCAACCTGCGCAAGCGCCCATGCCACATGCTCGCGTACCAGCGCCGAGGGATGTCCGGCGCGTGCGTTGAGCGCCGCAACAATCTCCTGCGCATCCGGCGCCTGACGCAACGCATTGCCAAGTCCCACCGCCAGATTGCGCAACCAGCGCTCATGCCCGATCCGCCGTATCGCGCTGCCTTCCATCCGGCGATTGAACTCTTCCTCTTCCCACGCAAACAGCGCGACAAGCGTCGCATTGTCGAGGCCGTTGCGCACATCGAAATCGGCCAGCGACGAAGGCTGCGCGAACTTGTTCCACGGGCAAACCAGTTGGCAGTCGTCACAGCCGTACACCCGATTGCCGATCAAAGGCCGCAGCTCGACCGGGATCGAGCCCTTCAGCTCGATGGTGAGGTAGGAAATGCAGCGCCGCGCATCGAGTTTGTAGGGCGCCAGTATCGCCTGCGTCGGGCAACTGTCGATGCAGGCGCGGCACTGGCCGCAATGCGACGAGACGGGCAAGTCGGCCGGCAGCGGCAGATCGGTGTACAGCTCGCCGAGAAAAAACATCGAACCGGCTTCGCGGTTGAGCAGCAGAGTATGCTTGCCGCGCCAGCCGATGCCGGATTTTTCGGCAAGCGCAACTTCCATCACCGGCGCCGAATCGGTGAACACGCGATAACCGAATTCGCCGATTTCATCCTGGATGCGCTGTGCAAGCTGCTGCAGCCGAGCACGCAGCACCTTGTGGTAGTCGCGCCCGCGCGCATAGATCGAGACCGCCGCGGCACGCGCATCGTCCGCCCTGCCCTCTTCGCGTTCACGCCAGCCGGCAGCAGCGTCGCGCGGCAAGTAGTTCATGCGCGCGGTGATGACACGCAACGTACCAGGCACCAGTTCCGCCGGACGCGCACGCTTCATCCCATGCGCTGCCATATAATGCATTTCGCCGTGATAGCCGCACTCCAGCCACGCCTGCAAACCGGCTTCCGCCGGCCCCAGGTCGACATCGGCAATGCCGGCTTCGGCAAAACCGAGTTCGCGTGCCCATGCCTTGATCGAAAGCGCCAGGGCGGCTAAATTGTCATCGGAAACGGTCATCGCGAAACGCTTTCGGTGCCCGCAAGAATCGGTTCACCGCATGAAAAAAGCCATTTTAAGAGATGCAGCACTTTAAGACCTACCTCCACGAAGAAGCCGGTACCGCAGAACTTGGCGTGGCGCTTGCGCGCGCGCTCGCGCCGGGCCTGAACATCCATTTGCACGGCGACCTGGGAGCCGGCAAGACCACGCTGACACGCGCGCTGCTGCATGCGGCCGGCCACACCGGCCATGTGAAAAGCCCGACCTATACGCTGGCCGAACCTTACACCGTCGTCATTGGCGGCAATCCGGTCGACGTTATTCATTTCGACCTGTATCGCCTGGCCAGCCCCGAGGAATTCCTCGATGCCGGCTTTCGCGAACACTTCGGCCGGCAAAACATCTGCATCGTCGAATGGCCGGAAAAAGCGGCGCCGGTGTTGCCTCCGCCCGACATCAAAGTGTTGATAAGCATCCGCGGCGAAGGGCGTGATATAGAATTACAAGCATTATCCGACCAGGGTAGTCAATGCCTCGAACGACTGAAATTCGCCCCCAATCTGTAACCTCCAAAACCCGCCGCACGATCCTGAAGGCGGGAGGCACGCTACTTCTTTCCGTCATCGCCCCGCCGCCCTCGCATGCCGCGCAAATCCTTGCAGTGCGCGTGTGGCCGGCGGAAGACTACACCCGCGTCACACTCGAAAACGACACCGACTTAAAGACCAGCCACTTCATCGTGAAGGACCCGGATCGTCTCGTTGTCGATATCGAAGGCATCGAACTCAACCCCACGTTGAAACAACTGGTTGCGAAAATCCAGCCGAACGACCCGTACATCCGGCAGGTGCGCGTCGGCCAGAACCGGCCGAACGTGGTGCGCCTGGTATTCGACCTGAAGGAAGAAGTCAATCCGCAGGTGTTTACACTGGCACCGGTAGGCGAATACCGGCACCGCCTGATCTTCGACCTGTATCCGGTCAACGTGCCGGACCCGATCGCGGCGCTGATCCGCAAAGGCGACTGGCCGAGCGAAACCACGCCGGACAAGCGGCCGGAAGCGGCGGTGCCGGTCGCCGAAGCAATTCCGGCACCGGCGCAGCCACAGAAACCGGCGCAGCCTGGCGCCGCAACCGGGGAAGCACAACCGGTCAAAGCAGAAGCCCGGGAAGAAAAGCCGCCGGTAATGACGCGCATGATCACCATTGCGCTCGATCCGGGCCATGGCGGCGAAGATCCGGGCGCAATCGGCCGCGGCGGCAGTCGCGAGAAGGATGTGGTGCTGGCCATCGCCAAGCGGATCAAGGGGAAGATCGAGGAACATCCGAACATGCGGGTGCTGCTCACGCGCGATGCCGATTACTTCGTACCGCTGCATGTGCGGGTGCAAAAGGCGCGCAAGGTGCAGGCCGATCTGTTCGTGTCGATCCATGCCGACGCCTTCGTCGAATCGACCGCGCGCGGCTCATCGGTATTCGTGCTGTCGGAAAAAGGTGCGTCATCGACTGCTGCACGCTGGCTGGCGAACAAGGAAAACGCGGCCGACCTCATCGGCGGTGTCAATATCAAGACGCATGACCGGCAGTTGGCCAGCGTGCTGCTCGACCTGTCGACCACTGCGCAAATCAACGACAGTCTGAAACTCGGCAAGGCGGTGCTGAAAGAAATCGGCGGCATCAACCGGCTGCACAAGGGCGCGGTGGAACAGGCCGGATTCGCGGTATTGAAGGCGCCGGACATTCCGAGCATTCTGATCGAGACCGCGTTCATCTCCAATCCGGAGGAAGAAGCGAAGCTGACCGACGACGCCTACCAGGACCAGATGGCCAACGCGGTGCTCAAGGGCATCCGCAAATACTTCGCGAAGAATCCGCCGCTGTCGAAGAACAAGCTGACCTGATGCGCTCCGTTAACAAGAATTCAAGCATTCGCATTCCGCGCAAACACAACAAAGCTGCAGCAATCGGACAGAGGGCGGCACAGGCACCCTCCCATATCGACCGCGAGTGCGTGTTTTTTACAGCAAAGTACGCGTGCTTGTCATAGGGCAATATCGCACTCCGCTAAAAGTCTGTTACTCTTTTATTTCAAATTGGAAATGCTTCAATCGTTCTCTGCCACCAATAAGGACACGTACCATGATGCAAGCCATAGCTACCAATCCCGCCATCGCTGATCAAGCCGGACAAGACCTCGCCGCGCACGAATTTCTCGCCTTTACGCTGGGCAAGGAAGAATACGGCATCCATATCCTGAAGGTGCAGGAAATCCGTGGCTATGAAACCGTGACCCGCATTGCCAATTCACCCGATTTCATCAAAGGCGTGGT
>DASVLY010000072.1:0-2562 GCA_036384635.1 Noviherbaspirillum sp.
TAGCCACCTGCATAGTAAGAGACGGCGCGATTCTGATTGCCGCCTGCCGCACGATAAGCGCCTGCGAGATACTTCACGGCATAGGTAAGATTGGTGTTTGGATCGAGCAGGCCCTGCGCGGTGCCAGTGTAACCGAGGCCGCGCGCGGTGGCGAGCTTGATCTGCATCATGCCGTAGTTCCCGCGGCTCACGGCGCGCGGATTGTAGCGGCTCTCGCGCATGATCACGCGATGAACCAGTTCGACGGGCACGCCATTGGCGGCTGCGTGAGTGGCGACCATCTGTTCGTAGTCTGCGCGCTGTGCGCTGGCAGGATGAATCAGCATCATCGCCGCTGCGGCGGCGAGCAAAATGCGTTTCATGATGTCTATCCTCGGCGATCGTTTGGAAATGTATTCAACGCGGACGCAACAGGCCGGCGCGACGAGTGGCCCGGCTCAACGGCAGCGGGCGCATGAAAGTTCCATGACGCTGAAATGTGGGCAGATCATGTCATCGCGCGGGTTCCATGAACCCTGCGGTAATGAATAGATAGAACATAAATCGAACAGCAGCGAGTGGCGCGTTCTGCAGGATTTTATGATGCCTACAGATTTGGAATTGAGGTCACGGCTACGCTCATCGTGCCTTCCGCTTCCGCAATGATACGTAGGGTATTGGAGTCGAATGCGATGCTGCCGAGGCGAATGCCCGTCACCGCCGCATCGACACTGATGCCGCTTTCGCTCTTTCGAAAATCCGCGACAACCGATGAGATTTTTTTCTGCGCATTAGCGGCGAATGTCTTGAGGTCGATCGTGGCGCGTTGTTCAAGCGCACGCTGCACATATGGGATAGCGGGACGCGCGGCGGCGCCGAGCAAGCCGAATGCGGAATCGGATTCGACGGCGAGTTCGAGATCGGTCAGCCGTAGAACTTGTGCCGCCTGATCCAGAACGGGGCGGCCCCAGATGTGAATTGTCGCTTCGCCGCCGAAGCCGAACCAGCTTTTCTTTTCCTTGGCGTTGACGAGCAGCGAGATCAACATCCGCTGTCCCACTGCGGAAACGCTTGCGCTTTTGACGGTGACATCGACGGAGCCGGTGCCGTCTTCCGGGAAGGTTCGTCCTTTCAATTGCGCTTCGACGATCTTGTTCACTTCGGTGAAAGGCAGATCGATCGGCACGCCGATGGTGACGCGTCCCCGGTCTATTGGCGCGACGATGTCGAGCGTAGCAGGGAAGGGGCAATCCGGTTTGGTTTCCGATGGCAGCACGCGGGTTTCCGCCTGCAGGCCAAGCATAAGATTAACGTTGCTGGCATCGATGCGCGGTTGTGCCGCTACCGCGCGTACCGGACGCATTTCGAGCCAGAGCTCCGGCATGCCGGGCGCGGCAGGCGGCAGCGGCATCGAGCGGCATAGCTTCGCCCATTCCCGCCGTGCATTCTGCTCTAACGTGCGGTCATTGCGCAGACGCTGCTGCAACAGCGCAAGTTGTTCGTTCACCGTCTTGTCGATCACGGGCTTGACCTGTGCGGGCACGGCAACCTTGGCGCCCGCGACGGTGAGGCTGCTGTCGCCGATGCTGACCTGCGCGGTCAGCTTCGGATCGATCCGCCACTCGCGCAGAATCGCGGGGCGGGACGTCACTCCAACATTGCCGTGGATTGCGGCATTGGCATTCAGTGACTTGATCGACACGCTGCCGAGTTGCTTGACCGCGTTGTTGCCGAGCACGTTGCCCAGTGCGTTGCCGAGCGCGGTTCCACTCGCAACGGAGAGTGATCCCAGCACAGTGAGCTTGCCGTCGAGCGGTGTCGACAGCGCGAGTGCGTTCTGCGCGCCGGATGCGGCGATCGGTCCGCGCGAAACGGTCCAGCTGATATCGGCGTTCTGCAGGATCTGGCTGACGGGATTTTCCGCCTTGCCGCCGAGATTGCGCGGAGCCGCGCGGTCCAGCGCATCCCGCAGCGCTGTGATTGAGATCGCAATCGGAGTCAGGATTTCCGAGTTGCGCGCGACCGGCGGTAACGGCGGCAGCTTTGCCACCACCGGCTTTTCCATTTTGACCGGCCAGAACGTGTTCATCACATGGAGGCTGACCGCGAACGACACGACCAGTGCCACGAGGCCCAGCAGGATTGCTTTTATACGCATGTCGAATCCGGTCGCATCATGACAGCGATGCTACTGCCGACACTGTGCGCATGCCAACCCGCGTGCGGTTGATCCGGATTGAATTACCTCACGTCTCGCGGATCTTTCGGTTTCGATGCCTGCGGCAGCTTCTTTTGTACGCCAGGCAAGACGCGCTGACCCGCACGTGGCGATGCTGTTGGCATTCGCTGTCCGGGCACCTGCGGGATGCCGGCGCTGTGAGGAACACCGAGGCGATTCAAAATGCCGCCCGCTGCGCCGGATACGCCGGGAATGTTCGGCATACTCGATGGCCGCTGGAATCCGCCGGGCATTCCGGTCTGGCGAGGCAGGGTGTTTTGTCCCGGCGCGAGCTGTCGTCCTCCGAATTGGTTCGGCGTTCCGGGCCTTTGCCCAAACTCGCCGGGTGTTCCCGGCGTTCGTTG
>DASVLY010000073.1:0-2736 GCA_036384635.1 Noviherbaspirillum sp.
AGATTTTCGGCTCGATCTCGCGCGCCAGCGCCAGCGTCACGTTGTCCGCGTAGACGTTATCGATGAACTTCAGCCCGCAGGCGGCCAGCCGGGTGTCGAGATCGAGGCGGAACACTTCGTCGGTCAAGGCGCGCTTGACCAGCTTGTTTTCGCGCGACAGGGTCTGGTGCGTCAGGAGTTGCGCGATCAGGATTTGTGCATCATCGGTCATTCTGTGTTTCCGTGTCTGATTTCGGTGTCAGGGTGGCGATCGATATCGCCGCCACATGCGGGTCTTTGAGTTTCACCATGTCGTCCTGCGGCGAGAATTCCAGCGGCAGACGCGCCATGGTTGCGGTGCCGCCCTGCAGCGCCGCTTCGCTCTCGTCGCCCAACAGCGGCAGCAGCGACGCGCGGTAGGAGGCGACTGCAAAGTCTGCGGGCAGCAGCGCTTCATGCGCTTTTGTCGATGCGTCGCCTGAGCCGGCAAAGGTGGTCAGGCGGGTCAGCCACGCATCCAGCACCGCCGGCATCGCCGCTGCTTCGCTTTGCGACACATGCGCATCTTCGCCGGCCGGCAGCACATCCTCGGCCCGGTTGTTGCGGTCGGAAAAAAGCTCCGCTTCGGCCACGTCGATCATCTCGGACGGCGTAATGAACATCGGCGTGACCGGCAGCGCGATGGCATCCCGCGCAAGACCCGCCAGGTCTTCATGCTGCATCAGCCAGGTCTTGATATCGGTGGTCGACAGGCCCGACTGGCCAAGATGCACGCGCTGGCGCTCGATCTGGTTGAGCGCGCGCGAGAACATGCCTTGCATGTTGAGCAGGGCGCTTTGCGCGCGGCCGATCGCCTGCGCGGAGCGGTGGGTGGCAGCATCGGCGTTCGGGTCGGCGGTGATGGTCTGGATGATGTGCGACCCCTTGTCGACCCAGTCGCAGGCGGTATGCCATTTCTCCTGCGCCGAACGCAGGCGGAATTCGGAGCCGGATGCGATCGCATCGCGGAATTCCTCGGTCAGATCGACCATGCGTCCGAGCAGATGCTGCAACTGCTCGACGGTGATGCCGCCCACCGCCTGCGAACCGGCGACCTGCGACAGCAAAAAGCCCATTCCCGCTTCGTCGTCTTCCTGTCCCAGGGCGAGCAGGCTGTCGAGCGCGGCCAGGATATTGCGCGCGGTCGGCGTGATGCGGTACACACCCTGCGCGGCGTCCCATGTCAGCAGCTGATGCGAACGCAACCGGGCCAGCACCGTTTCCAGGCTGTCCGGATCGAGGTAGCCGAGCTTGGTGTTGATGTCGGCGCGCGACAGCGCCACCTCCTGCGCGTCGGCGGCCAGTTCCTGCAAGACCAGCAAGCGCACCAGCACCCCATCGGACCCGCCATGGAACAGCGCAGTGAACGCCTGCAGCAGCGGCTGCGCGCGCTTTAAGCGAAATACCTGTTCTATGTCGTCTGGGGAGATATGCGGCTTGAAATAGGTTTGCAGTGAGGTTTGCTGCTCGTCATCCGGCTCGATACCGGAATTCGTCGATAAATTTTGCATCCCGGTATTTTAGCGTCTGAAAGTCTGAAAGAAGGCTAAATCGGCATTGCGTGTTAAAGGATGTCGAGCAGTGGGCCGGTCTGGTGCAGTGGCTGCAATAGAGCGGTTTGCCGACTATTTGTCGCAAATCGGCCGCTTATGCTCGTCCAGCACCGGCGTCACGGAAAGCCGGGCGGACAGATACTGGAACATGTACGCGCATCCATAAGGATCTTTTACGAACATGCCGGACACAACGGGCTTCGCGGCCGACAGACGCTGGGTCCTGGCTTCATCCGGAGAAATGAACTTGTCGTGACCGGACTCGGTTTCATTGGAGGCCGGTGGCGGCGCAGTCAGAGGCTTGCTCTGTTCGAACAGGGAAGAGAAGAGGGTCAGCGCGGCAAATGCACAAGCGGCGCAGCCTCCCAATACGATGAACGCGTATATCCAGAGCGGTTTGCAGGATGTTTCGACGGCAGGCTTCTCGTTCAGATTGCTCATAAATTTCCATTGAATCTACGATGCGATGAAAAACCGGAGCGCAGGGAGGCGGTGCCGAAAAACAGATACTTCGCGCTCAAAAATTTGTCGATTATATAAGCGGCAAGAGTGTCGTCAATACCTTTTGAATTGCGGGAACAGAGTGACAGTGCAGGCGGTCCGGTGAATTGGATTATTATCTTTTCAACATTCATTCTTTAGAGGTGTTCAGATGATTACGCCGCAGCACGCGCAGACGATGGCGCGTTACAACCGCTGGATGAATGAAAAGATCTATGCCGTCTGCGATCAATTGACGGACGAAGCGCGCAAGCAGGACTGCGGCGCTTTTTTCAGATCTGTTCATTCGACCCTCAACCACCTGATCTGGGGTGACTACATGTGGCTCGGCCGTTTTGCGCAAGGTATGCCGCATGCAAAGGATTATCCGAAGGCGGCGATGGGCATCGATCTGTATGACGACTGGAACACGCTGAAAGCGGCGCGTATTGCGATGGATGCCGAGATCCTGTCATGGGCGGCAACGCTCGACGCCGATTGGCTGGCTCGTGACTTCACCTGGTACAGCGGCGTGACGAAATCGATGCGTACGAAGCCGGCGTGGCTTCTGGTGACGCATTTGTTCAACCATCAGACCCATCACCGTGGACAAGTGACCACGCTGTTGTCTCAGCACGGGATCGATCCGGGCGATACGGATTTGATGCTGATGCCGGATTAGCGT
>DASVLY010000074.1:0-6397 GCA_036384635.1 Noviherbaspirillum sp.
ACCATTTGTATGAAGTGGTCGATTACGACTTCATGCGCGACACCATTGCCAAGCGCATGGCACAGGGGCACATTCATTTGCAGGAAACGCTGTGCGATGACGTCGCGCGCGCAATGCTCTCGCATCCGAAGGTGCGCGCCGTACGCGTATCGACCGAGAAGCCGGATGTGTACCCGGATTGCGACGCGGTCGGGGTGGAAGTCATCCATATCAAGGAATGAAGATGGAAACGGTTGTCAATGACGATGCCGCGATCAGCGCGAAAAAGGCGGAGAAGATCGCTTACGAAAACAACAAACTGCACAAGCGGTTGTGCCGGCTGGTCGGACAGGCGATCGGCGACTTCAACATGATCGAGGATGGCGACAAGGTGATGGTTTGTCTGTCTGGCGGCAAGGACAGCTACGGGCTGCTCGATATCCTGCTCACCTTGCGCGAGCGGGCGCCGATTCATTTCGACATCATCGCCGTCAACCTCGATCAGAAGCAGCCGAATTTTCCGGCGCATGTGCTGCCCGAGTATCTGACGAAGATCGGCGTACCCTTCCATATCGAGAATCAGGATACTTACAGCATCGTCAAGCGCGTGATCCCGGAAGGGAAAACCACCTGCTCGCTGTGCTCGCGGCTGCGGCGCGGCATTCTCTATCGCGTTGCCGATGAACTGGGCGCGACCAAGATCGCGCTTGGCCACCATCGCGACGACATCCTGGAAACCTTTTTCCTGAACATGTTCTTCGGCGCCAAGCTGAAGGGAATGCCGCCGAAACTGCAGTCGGACGACGGTAAGCATGTGGTGATCCGGCCGCTCGCGTATGTGCGGGAAGCGGATATGGAGCGCTACGCGGAAGTGAAACAGTTCCCGATCATTCCTTGCGATTTGTGCGGCAGCCAGGAGAATCTGCAGCGCAAGCAGATCAAGGCCATGCTGCGGGAATGGGAAAGGAAATTCCCGGGACGAGTCGAGAACACGTTCTCGGCGCTGTCGACCGTGGTGCCGTCGCATTTGATGGACCGGAATTTGTTCGGGTTCGCGGATTTGAAGGCGACCGGCGAAGCGGCGGCGGATGGGGATATCGCGTTTGACGAGGAGCCGTGCGCAACGACGCCTTCCGGTGTCGTCATGTTTCGGGATGCGGGCGAGTAGTAACACGAGTATGCCGTCAGACTCCTCGCTGTACTCGAGATAGCATAGCGGTCACCGCACTGCCATCGCATTGCAGTCATCGATCAGGTTCTGCAACCTCTTGACCGCATGCGCTTTCTGCGCAGGCGTTGCGATATTCACGATCAACGCCGCCAGTTGCGCGTTCCCATCCCGCAAGGCGTCGGAAAACGCCTTGTTTTCGTCATAAGTGATGAGGTCGAACGCCGCGGCGGCATGCTTCCTAAGTATCGCGGCAGCCGCTTCGCGGTCAGGTTTCTCCGCACGGATTTTTTTCAAAATACGGATCAACTCCTGCTGGCTCCGCAGCCGCTCCGCCATCCATATTTCGTTATTCAATGGCCGGGCGTCGGAAGCGGCACGGAGCTGCGCTTCCTGCTGCGAATTGAAATCACCGAACCAATACTCCGCCTGCTTCATGATTCTTTTAAAGCGGAAACGTTGACGGTACTCAAGGTCGCCCGACAAGTAGTCTCTACGATAGCGTTCGTTGTTCGACGCGAATTTTTTTCCAGGTGTGCGATTTGCGGCGGTTGCAGCGCTAGCGCCAGATCGGTCAGTTGCGGCAGCGACTTGTCGATCACCAGGAATGCGCGCTGTTTGATCGCCGCATAATCGGCCAGCACATCGGCCTGCGCAATGGGATGCTGCCGGGAGTGTTGCAACTGCTGCTGTACTTGCGCGAACAATTGCGCGTAATCCTTCAGCTGCGTGGTGCGATGCCAGATAAAGAAGTTGTGAATATGGTTCTTGGCCCAGGTTTTTTGATCGCCTTGAAAATCGACATAGCCGTCCAGCCACCAGTACACGACGCTGTCGCCATTGCTGTAGCCGACACGTAATGCGCTGCAGCTCGCCAGCAAGCAAGCCAGCAGGAAAACACCGATTTTTACAACAAAGGAGCGCCGAAGGGGCGTGCTAAAATTTTGCATCAATTCACACCATCTTCTATGAACGTTGTCATTCTCGCAGCCGGCATGGGGAAGCGCATGCAATCGGCGCTGCCGAAAGTTCTCCATCCGCTGGCCGGCAAACCGCTGCTGTCGCATGTGATCGATACCGCGCGGGCACTGTCGCCCTCCACCTTGTGTGTGGTCTACGGCCACGGCGGCGAAGCCGTTCCCGTGGCGATGCAGGCATCCGATATCCGTTTCGCCAAACAGGAACCGCAGCTTGGCACCGGACATGCAGTGATGCAGGCAGTGCCGCATTTGCATGAAGATGTGCCAACACTGATTCTGTACGGCGATGTTCCGCTGACCGCGCAACACTCGCTGCAGCGGCTGTTGGACAGCGCCGGCACGGATAAGTTGGCGGTGTTGACGGTGGAACTGGATGATCCGACCGGTTATGGGCGCATCGTGCGCCGCCATGGAGAAATCGTCGGCATCGTCGAACAGAAGGATGCGACGGAAACCGAGCGTGCGATCCGGGAAGTCAACACCGGCATCATGGTCGCGCCGACCGCACAGCTCAAGCGCTGGCTGACGACGCTGTCGAACGATAATGCGCAGCGCGAATATTATTTGACAGACATCGTTGCACGCGCGGTCGCGGATGGCGTGCCGGTGGTGGCGGCCCAACCGTCGGCGGCATGGGAAACGCTCGGCATCAACAGCAAGGTGCAGTTGGCTGAGCTTGAGCGCATCCATCAGCGCAATATCGCCAATGTACTGCTGGAGCAAGGCGTGACGCTGGCCGACCCGGCGCGCATTGATGTGCGCGGCACCTTATCCTGCGGGTGTGACGTGACCATCGATGTGAACTGCGTATTCGAAGGCGATGTGGAACTGGCCGATAGTGTGACGATCGGCGCGCATTGCGTGATCAGGAATGCGCGCATTGCGCGCGGCGCGAACATCAAGCCGTTCTGCCATATCGAAGATGCAGTGGTCGGTGCCGATGCGCAGATCGGTCCGTATGCGCGGCTGCGTCCCGGCACCGAATTGGCCGAGGATGTCCATATCGGCAATTTCGTCGAAGTGAAGAACAGTCAGATCGCAGCGCACAGCAAGGCGAACCATCTCGCTTACGTGGGCGATGCAAGCATCGGCGCGCGTGTCAACATCGGTGCGGGCACAATCACCTGCAATTACGATGGAGCCAACAAGTTTCACACCATCATTGAGGACGATGTGTTCATCGGCAGCGATACGCAACTGGTGGCGCCGGTGCGTGTGGGCAAAGGAGCGACGTTGGCCGCCGGCACCACGCTGACCAAGGATGCGCCGGAAGGGAAACTGACCATCTCGCGTGCAAAGCAGATGACGATCGAGGGCTGGAAGAGGCCGGTCAAGGCGAAAAAGTAATTCAAACCGCAATCCGCGTCTCAAACTTGCTGCGGTGGATGGAAAAAAAGCTGCGCACGTTGCGCACATTCGTATGCGATGCAAACAGCCGGTGCGCGAGCGCATGATAGGCCGGCATGTCAGCTACCTGCACCACCAGCACGAAATCCGGGCCGGGCGACACCCGATAACACTGCAACACGGCCGCCTCGTTTGCAGCCAATGCCTCGAATTCCACCATCCGCTCGGCGGCTTGGTGATCGAGCGTGATTTCCACAATCGCGGTCAACCCCGCGCCGACCTTTTCCGGTGCAACGATCGCCACCTGCCGCTCGATCACGCCGGCATCGATCAGGCGCTTGACTCTGCGCAGGCAAGTCGGCGGCGATGCATGCACAGCCGCCGCCAGTTCATTGTTGGTTTGCGCGGAATTCGACTGTAGCGCGTTGAGGATGCGGCGGTCCAGCTCGTCGAACTGTAAATCCTGCTCACTCATGAATTATAAGAAAAATAAATTGGCTATTTTCGAAATTATATTTCTCGACCATCGAAATGAGAAATAAAAGTTCAAATTGCATGAGATTTAGCAAACTTATTTCACATACTGTCTTCTACGATACAACCATCTGTGTTGAATCCAAGAAGGAGTTTTTATGTGCGGAATCGTCGGCGCGGTCGCGCAACGCAACATTACCCCGATCCTGTTGCAAGGCTTAAAACGTCTCGAATACCGCGGCTACGATTCCTGCGGCGTGGCGCTGCATGTGGATGGCAAGCTGTTGCGTTCGCGCAGCACCTCGCGCGTGGCCGACCTTGAAATGCAGGTCGAGAAGGCGGACTTATCCGGCTTTACCGGCATTGCGCATACGCGCTGGGCCACGCACGGCGCACCGGCATCGCACAACGCGCACCCGCACTTCTCGCGCGAACGCATCGCACTGGTCCACAACGGCATCATTGAAAACCATGACGAGTTGCGCGCCGAACTGGCAGCGGTCGGCTATGCATTCGAAAGCCAGACCGATACCGAAGTGATCGCGCACCTGATCGACCACATGTACACCGGCGACTTGTTCGAGACGGTGCAGCAGGCAGTGAAGCGATTGCATGGCGCGTATGCGATCGCGGTATTCTGCCGCGACGAGCCGCACCGCGTAATCGGCGCGCGCCAGGGCTCGCCCTTGATCGTCGGCGTCGGCGAAGGAGAAAATTTCCTGGCGTCCGATGCGATGGCGCTGGCCGGCACCACCGATCAGATCATTTATCTGGAAGAAGGTGATGTGGTCGACCTGCAGTTGCAACGCTACTGGATCGTCGACGGCAACGGCAAGCCGGCCGCGCGCGAAGTACGCACTGTGCATGCGCATACCGGCGCGGCCGAACTCGGCCCCTACCGCCACTACATGCAAAAGGAAATCTTCGAACAGCCGCGCGCGATCGGCGACACATTGGAAGGCGTGTCAGCCATCATGCCCGAACTGTTCGGCGACCAGGCGTACAAGGTGTTCAAAAAGATCGATTCGGTGCTGATTCTCGCGTGCGGCACCAGCTATTACGCGGGATTGACCGCGAAATACTGGCTCGAATCGATCACGCGGCTCCCGGTCAATGTCGAAATCGCCAGCGAATACCGCTATCGCGAAAGCGTGCCGAATCCGAATACGTTGGTGGTGACGATCTCGCAAAGCGGCGAGACTGCCGACACGCTGGCCGCCTTGAAGCACGCGCGCGCACAGGACATGGTCAATACGCTCACCATCTGCAACGTCGCAACCAGTGCGATGGTGCGCGAGTGCATGCTGTCCTATATCACCCGTGCCGGCGTGGAAGTGGGCGTTGCATCCACCAAGGCATTCACCACGCAACTGGCCGCGCTGTTTCTGCTCACCCTCGCGCTGGCACAGGTGCGCGGGCACTTAAGCGACGAACAGGAAGCCGCGCACCTGAAAGCGATGAGGCACCTGCCGGTGGCAATCGCCGCCGTGCTGGCGCTGGAGCCGCAGATTATCGCGTGGGCGGAAGAATTCGCACGCAAGGAAAACGCGCTGTTCCTCGGCCGCGGGCTGCACTATCCGATCGCGCTGGAAGGGGCATTAAAGCTGAAGGAAATCTCGTACATCCACGCCGAGGCGTATCCGGCCGGCGAACTCAAGCACGGGCCGCTGGCGCTGGTGACGCAGGAAATGCCGGTGGTAACGGTGGCGCCGAACGACACGCTGATCGAAAAGCTCAAGTCGAACATGCAGGAAGTGCGCGCGCGCGGCGGCCAGCTGTATGTGTTTGCCGACTCGGATTCGCGCATTTCGTCGAGCGATGGCGTGCACGTGATCCGGCTGCCGGAGCATTACGGCGTGCTGTCGCCGATCCTGCATGTGGTACCGCTGCAGTTGCTCGCGTATCACACGGCGCTGGCGCGCGGCACGGATGTGGATAAGCCGCGGAATCTGGCGAAGTCGGTGACGGTGGAGTAGTTGTCAGTTGGGGAGCAACTGATTGTTCCTTCATAATGAAGTTCGGAACAATTTAATTAAGTTCAGAACAAATCAATACTCTCAAAATAATTAAGTTCGGAAATGCACACGGGGTGGCGATTTCAAGTCTTGGCCTTGTTCGCTCGTCGCCCTGCGTATCCCGATGTTCAGCAGCAGTGTGTTCGACGTCGTATGCAGGCAGTCCGGTGCTTATCATCACCGTCAACAAAGTGCGTCAAAGCAGCCGTAGCCCTAATTCAGTTGACAGGCGCAAGATGTTAAGGGTTGTAGGACGCCTGCCCACATGCGCATGAGTGTGTGTAGCGTGGCGGCCCGGCGGGCAGGCGTCGTACAAGCCTCGAGGGAGGAAACCGCGGAATGCTTCGACGCGGTTTGGCAAGCCTGAACGGCTATGGGGATTGGAAGATGCGAGGTCGTGCTGGCGTGGCGATCCGTCCGGGCCATTGAAGCGC
>DASVLY010000075.1:0-4437 GCA_036384635.1 Noviherbaspirillum sp.
GAGCGGCTCCGGCGCCACCGCCAATGCGCCGAATGTTGGGAAAAGCAAGGATGGTTTTCCCAGCACGCTTCTGTTCAAGCGCCTCAAGCGGTAGGAAAGCTGCGAAAACATGGAAGACTCCAGTCGAACGGCCACATCGACTTGTCCCTCCCGCGATGGTAAGGGCGGTGTGACATGGCGCTATACCTATTTGTCGCGTGCATCATAGCCGCTGTGAACCCAATCAATTCACCTGACTGTACGCGCTGCATGTTTGTTTGCCGATATCGGTTGTGAACCTGACTGGAAAATGGTTTGATCGATACATGGATAAGATTCCACCACCCCAGAAGATGTTCCTCTGGAAGCGTCCGCTGCTTGCACAAGCAGGAAACTGCATGCGGCGTATCGGCGCGTGGCTCTATGGTTGTTACACCTGGATCGTCTTCGCGGTTCTCTTGCTGGCGTTCGGCGGACTTGCCATGCTCTCCGGCCGCGTGGTTCGGGCGCGTCGCCTGGCGCGCTTCTTTGCGCGCTCGATGTTCCGGCTTGCCGGGATACCCCTATCGGTCACGGGGCTTGACCGGCTTCCTGCGCAGCCTCACGTACTGCTGGCAAATCACACCAGCTTTCTCGATGCCCTTGTGCTCACCGCCCTGCTGCCCGCCTCTCCCGGATACACGTTTATCACCAGGCAGGAATTTCCTCTGCAAATCCTGCTGTTTCCTTTTCTTAAAAGTGTCCGCACCATTGTCCTGAAGCCGCCCGGCAAAATGCGGCACGGCCAAAATATGGACATCCTAAGATCGGCCTTGGAACGCGGGGAAAATCTCATACTTTTCCCCGAAGGAAAATTCACCCCCGAACCGGGACTGAGACCCTTCCATTCGGGAGCCTTCGTCGCTGCTGCAGAGGCCAAGGTGCCAATTGTTGTTGCGGGGTTGCGCGGCGCACGGCGTACATTGCGACTTGGAACGTGGTTGCCGAAACGAACGCCGATTGCATTGGAGATCGGACCGACGCTAACGCCATGCGGAATGGATATGGAAGCGGTTCATACGTTCATGGCGGTTGTACGCATGGCGATGATGCCGCTTACGGGTGAGCAAGGCCGGGCTGCGTAAATCTTGCTTGATTCTGTTCAACAAGACCCCCTCGTTTCCGGCATTTTGTCGTAGTAAGATGTGCTCCTTTTTTATTCCAATCAATCCAAATCAAAAGGAATTCCATGAGCACGCAAATCTACGTCCACCTTCCGGTCAAGAACCTGCAGCGTACGAAGGAGTTTTTCTTGAGCCTTGGCTTTACCTTCAAGCCGCAGTTTTCCAATGAGCAAGGCGCGTGCATGGTAGTCTCCGACACGATCTATGTGATGCTGTTGACGGAGAGCTTTTTCCAGACTTTCACCGGCAAACCCATCGCCGACGCTTCCAAGGTCGCCGAGGTGCTGGTCTGCCTGTCGTGCGAGAGCCGGGCGAAAGTCGACGAACTGATTGCCAAGGCCGTGGCGGCTGGGGGCAAGACGTCGCGCGAGCCGCAGGATCACGGTTTCATGTACAACCACTGCTTTGAAGACCTTGACGGTCATATCTGGGAACTGGTCTGCATGAATGCTTCGCCTGTGCCCGAGTGCTGATGCATCGTTGCCACCTTGCCCAATAGCGAGCCGGCAAGAGCCAGGCCGAAGAGCAGACGCGCAGAATGTCGGCATTGGAAACATGGGTGGAAAAGTTTCTCGATTCCGGCGCGGCGTAAAATCGCTCGGGCAGCTCGGCCAGGAACAGCTTCAATCCCAGGCCGAGCAACTGGATATCGGGAGAATGCTCTCCCGCAAGATCGTGAATCACGCCCGACAGCGAAAACCAGGTCTTGCGGAACAGCACAAAATCCTCGCGGAATCCCGTTGCGATATCGAGGGCCAGTTCATCCAGCAGTTCCAGCAGCCACGCAAAGCCGGGAAAGCGCCCCTGCAGCACTACCCGGTCAAGCGCCTTCTCCACTGCGCGTACAAGGGCCGGATCATCGGCGCGCAGCGATCCCAGAGCGGCTACCGCCGTGCGGATTCTTGCGGCATCGAGCGCCAGTCCGCCTAGAATGATCGACACCAGGGTGACGCGATCTGCCTTCGACAGGTGCAAGGTCAGGCTCCAGTCCAGCACGGCCAGCCGCCCTTCTTCGGTCATGAACAGGTTTCCTGCATGCAGATCGGCGTGCAGCATCGCCGTTTCGGCCCGGCTCCAGAACGGTTGGCCGACAAGTGCGGACACCATGAGCGACGCCAGATTCGCGCGGTGCGCAGGCGAAAGTGCGGCATCCGTCAGCTTCGCGCCGGATACCCGCTGCATTGCTGTCAGCTTCGTTGTGCACCACGGCAGCACGCGCGGGATCAGGATGCGCGCTTGACCGGCATACATGGCTGCAGCCGAGCGCAGGTTCGCCTGTTCGATCTGCAGACGGATTTCCTTGGTCAGCAATTCACGTACGCTGTCGAGCGTGCGCCGGTAATCCAGCGCGGGCAGCCCCAGCTCGCGGCTGCGCCGTTCGAGAAACCCTCCCAGTTCCTCCCATACCGTAATTTCTTCGCCGAACTTTTCTTCGATGCCGGGTTTCAACACCTTCAATACGCCCTCATGCTCGCGACCGTTTTCCTGATAGGTAAAAGGCAGCACCACGGCGACGCTGCCTTCGGCCAGCGCCTGCGAGGCCAGTCTGAGCGGCGGGCCATCCGGCAATTCGGCATGGATGCGCGCCAGCACTGCATTGAGCGGCGTGGCTGGCAGCATCGATTCAAGGGTTTGCAGTTCGCGCCGCATTTCCTCCGGGAGTTGCCGGTTGCGCGCGAGTACCTGACCCAGCTTGTGCAGGGTCGGGCATTGCGACAAGAGCGTAACGACGCGTGTGGCGGCGCCGGCATCGGCGGGCAGCGCGAACTGTTCGGCGAAAATTGCTTCCAGACGGTGTACCGGCAACCGCTCCAGGAAAAATTTCATGCCATCGGCCACCAACGGGCGCCATGCGACCAGCGATCCCGGAACCAGTTGTGGCAAATCCAGCGATTCCAGCAAGGAATCGTCCAGCAACTCGCGCATATCGAAATGGGACATAGGACGGTTTGACGCCGGTTCGCGCTGCCTGTTCAGATAAAAGGTTGCACAAGATCAGATAACGGGAAGCTTCTTCGTTGGACTATTGCCTGTCTGTGCTAACGCTGCGAAATATGCCGGAATCCGAACACCCCCTGCACCAACGAGTCAACATCCTGCTGGTCGATGACGAACCGGCGAACCTGCTCGCGCTCGAAGCGATACTCGGCCAGCTCGGTGAAACGCTGGTGCGCGCAAACTCCGGCGAGGAGGCCTTGCGCAAAACCGCCGGCGCCGACTTCGCTGTCATCCTGCTCGATGTGCGCATGCCGGGGATGAGCGGCTTCGAGACTGCGCGCCGGATTCGCGGCAACTCCCGGTTCAGCAACACGCCGATTCTCTTTCTCACCGCCGCGCCCGACGACCCGACATTTCCGGTTGAAAAGGCGTATGAGTTCGGCGCAGTCGATTACCTGATCAAGCCGCTTATTCCCGCAGTGCTGCGGGCCAAGGTCGCATTTTTCGTCGAGCTCTATCGCAAGACCGAAGACCTCGCACGCATCGAACGCGAACGGCTGCGCGAGAGCCGGGCGCAATTCGCGCTGTTGCTGGAATCATGCGGCGAGGGAATCTACGGCGTCGACCTCGATGGCATTTGCACCTTCATTAATGCGGCCGGCGCCGAAATGTTCGGGTACCGGCCCAAGGAGCTGATCGGACGATCGCTGCACGAGCTCATCCATGACCGGCAACCCGACGGTTCGCCCACTCCGCCTTTCCGGTGCCGTATTTGCCGTGCGGCTCGCGCCGGCATCCGGGTACGCTCGGGCGATGAAGTGTTCTGGCGCAAAGATGGAATGCAGGTGCCGGTGTCCTGCTCGGTGGCGCCGATGATCATCGACGGCAGGAACATCGGCACGGTAGTCGCCTGTATCGATATCACCGCCCGCAAGCGCACCGAGAACGCACTGCGTAAAGCCGCGGCCGATTTGTCCGAAGCGAACCAGCGTAAAACCGAATTCCTGGCTACCCTCGCTCACGAACTGCGGAATCCGTTGGCTCCGATGTTAAGCGGCCTCGAAGTCATGCGGCTGGCGAAAGATGACCGGGAAACGGTGGGCAAGGTCCGGGATATGCTGCAAAGGCAGTTAGGCAACATGGTTCATCTGGTCAACGACTTGCTCGATGTCGCACGCATTGGCGGCGGCAAGGTCGAACTCAGGAAGGCAAAGATCGAGGTCAGGCATGTAGTGGAAAGCGCGGTCGAAACCAGCCGCCCGCTGATCGAGGCCGGCAGCCATGTGCTGACGCTCTCTCTTCCCGAGGAGCCGTTGGTGGTGGATGCCGATCCAACCCGCATTGCACAGGTGCTGAG
>DASVLY010000076.1:0-8401 GCA_036384635.1 Noviherbaspirillum sp.
AACGTGCGGCCCCACGCAAACCATTCGTTGATGTCGCCTAACAGGATCACCGGCATCTCGTCGGTATCGAATGCCTGCAGCAGACGGTGGATCTGATCGCGCCGTTCGGCCGGGCGCAGGCCGAGGTGGGTGGCGATCACACGCAGCAAGTGGCCGTGGCAATCGAGGTCGGCGTCGAGCGCGCCGCGCGGCTCACGGCTGCCGAACGACAGATCGATCGCGCGCACCGACAGGATCGGATAGCGGGTTAGCACCGCATTGCCGTAGCGCCGCTCTGCGGTGTCGCAGGCCGGCCCTTCCGCGGCAAAATAGCCGGTTGCCTTCTGCAACAGCGCCAGCACATTCGGAGTCTTGCTGCCGCCCAAAGGCACTTCCTGCAGCGCGATCACATCCGCCTTGATTTCGCGCAGCACGTCGGCCACCCGCTCAGGGGCGAAACGGCCGTCGCAACCGACTGCGCCGTGAATGTTGTAGGTAGCAATCGTCAGCGGCCAGGGATCGAGGTCGGGCCGGCGCCCCCTCGGCGGCGCCGGCCCGACCAGCGTCTCTATCATGCCCGTCACGCCGGCCGGTCCTCTTTACGGCGCAACAGCCGTTGCAGGCCGAGCGCCACACCGATCAGGAGCAGCACTACCGCCCCCAGCACCAGCACCGTGCCAACACTCGGTCTATGTACCGCTTGCGCAAGCTGATGCACGAAGGTTACGGTGATGATGACTCCAGGCAGCATCCCGAGCAAGGTGCCGATCAGATAATCGCGAAAGCGGATGTGGGACGCACCGGCCACGACATTCACCACCGAAAACGGCGCTACCGGCAGCATGCGGATTACCACCATCGCCACGATGCCGCGCCTGGCGATGTGCCGGCTTAAGCGATTGACGCGCGGCCCGACGAAGCGCTGCACGACGTCTCGCCCGAGCCAATAACCCAAGCCATAGGTGACGGCTGCGCTCATCAATATGCCGGCAATCGCATAGATAGAACCCTGCAGCGGGCCGAACACGATGCCGGTGACCGCGATCAGAAGCGTCACCGGCACCACCAGAAGGCCGGCTGCCACATAGCTGCCGACCACCGCCAGCGGCGTAAACGGCAGGTTCTCCAGCTCGTGCGCCAAACCGATCAACGCCTCCAGATTGATCCATTCGCGCAGCGGCGTGGCGTGCCAGGCGAGCGCCAGCAGCACCAGCGTCACCGCCAGCATGCCCGCGCCGACCATCCGCCGCGGCAGCGGCTTGCTCGATTCGTGCGGCACGAATTGCGTAACCAGTTCCTCCGGTTCGATCGGCCGCTCGGGATCGAACAACGCCCGTTCCGGAATTAATGCATCAAGTTCCGGTGCGACGGCAGGGTCGAACGCGCGCAGCGTGCGGCCCGGCTTCTGCAGTACCTCGATCGCGCGCAGCAGCCTGTTGTGGCGGCGCATTTGCTCCGCCACCGCTTGCGGCACAGCGCCCAGGTGTTCGGCCAGCAGGCGATTGCGCAGATCGGAAATCGCTGCACGGATACGCTGCCGTTGCGCTTGGCTGCCGCGCGCTTCGAGCGTGATGTTGCATTCGGTGTCGAGCGCCATCGAGCGGCTGGAAAGGTTGGCCGAGCCGATGCAGAACAAATCGTCATCAACGGTGAACACCTTGCTGTGCACGTTCAGACATTGCTCGTTCAACTCTGTCAATTGCGGACACAGCATGCGATAGCGGCCGTAGCGGTCGGCCTGTTTCAGGCGGCGATGCACGCGCGCGCGCAGCACGCCCATCGTCACCTGTTCAAGCCAGCCGCTCTGGGTCTGCGGCGACACAACCAGCAATTCCGGTCCATCCTCTTCGGCCAGGCGTGCCGCCAGCGCATTGGCAATCATGCCGGAGGTGAAATACTGACTTTCGAAAAACAGACAGCGGCGCGCCGCTGCGATTGCATCAAGATGCAGTTGCCGCACCTCGTGCACGCCAGGCCGGCCTTCGAACGCAGGCTCGGTGCGCGAGATCGCGATATCGATATCGACAATATCCGGCACCACATGCTGCGGCCAGGGATCGTGCGCGCATGCTTCGGGCGATACCGCCTGTTGGCCTGTCGCCACCAGCCAGCGCGCGCGCGCCAGTTCGCCCAATGCGCGCGCCGCATCGCCGTCGATGACCGCCTGTACATCGTGGAAGGGCGCGTGCGGTTTGCCGTCGCTGTCGCGACGCAATGGCGCGTCGTACGCATGTTCCGGCGTATCCCACCGACAGCGCGTGAGGTCGAGCCCACCGACGAAAGCGACAGTGTCGTCGATCACCACCACTTTCTGGTGATGGGAACCGCCGATCGGGTGTTTGCCATCCATGCGGAACGCCAGCCGGCGGTGGGTGCGCCAATCAAGCTTGTACACCGGCAACCACTCGCGTTCAAGCGCGTACAGCATCGCAAAATCCCAGTTCAACACGTAGGCGTGCAAGTCGGGACGCGCAGCCACGATTTCATGCAGAAAATCGCCGAGCGGCTCGGGGCAACCGTCGTGCGCCCCTTCCGGCACCAGCCACAGGCGGCTGTCGATATCCCAGCTCAGAATGAAGATGCTGTGACGCGCCTTGCGCAACGCAGCGCGCACTGCGCGGAAGTAGGCATCGGCATCGACCAGCATCGCAAAGCGCGGCGCATGCTCGATGCGCCAGCAGTTACGCCCCGGCTGCAGCAGGCCGGAAGAATCGCTATGGAGAGAGGATTCGTGCAAGTTCATGCACCCCGCAAAGGGAAATGATATTGATGCTTATTCGACGCGGCATTGCGCGGTTAGTTTCTGCGCATGTCGAGAAGCCGGGACATCGTCCACAATGCCTGGCGGCAATGTTCGCTTTTACTCTTTACGCGTTGCTTGCCGCAACACGATTGCGACCGCTGTTCTTCGCCTGGTACAACGCCTGATCGGCGCTGTTCAACAGCGCCGCAAAGTCTTCGCTGCCCGCGCAGCCCTCGGCGGCACCGATACTGACCGTAAAACGGACCGGCTTCCCCTCCCATTCCAACTGCTGCGCAGCGATCGTAGCGCGCAGCCGCTCGGCCAGCTTGAGCGCGCCGGCGATAGGGGTCATCGGCAGCAGCAGTGCGAATTCCTCGCCGCCGAAACGGCCGACGGTGTCGACCGTGCGCACCGATTCGCTGCATACACGCGCCAGCGTCCGGATCACCGCATCGCCGGCCGCATGGCCAAGATTGTCGTTGATGTTCTTGAAATGGTCGATATCGAGCATCAGCACGCTAAAGGGCGTGTTCGAATGCTGCGCCCTAAGCAATTCCTGCGCACCCAGCTCCATCAGCCGCCGCCGGTTGGCAACGCCGGTCAGCACATCAGTGGTGGCCAGCTCGCGCAGCTCCTCTTCCATCTGCATGCGCTGCGTAATATCCGAATTGATTGCAACAAAATGGGTAATCACGCCGGCAGCATCGCAGACCGGCGCAATCGCCACCTCTTCCCACAACAGCGAGCCATCCTTGCGCCGGTTGCGCAACTCGCCGCGCCAGTTGTCGCCCTGCTGGACGGTTTGCCACAGATTTTCGTAGACCGGCAGCGGCGTCTCTCCCGATTTCAGCAGCGCCGGCGTCTGCCCGAGCACCTCTTGCGCACTATAGCCGCTGACGTCGCAAAACGCGGTATTGACGTATTCGATATGGGCGTTGCGGTCGGTGATGATGACCGCCGCCGGACTGCAGTCGACCGCGGTAGCGAACTTGCGCAACGCATCGTTGGTATCGCGCAGTTCGGCAGTGGCACGCACCAGCGCAAGATGGTTCTGCACCCGCCCTCGCACAATGGCAGGCACAAAAGGTTTGAAGATGTAATCGATCGCGCCGGCGGCAAGACCCGCCGCCTCGTCGCATTCTCCGTCGGCGCCACTGATGAAGATGACGGGCGCATCGCACGTGACCGGATCGGCCTTCAGGCAACGGCAGATTTCGTAACTGTCCAGCCCGGCCGTCATCACATCCAGCAGCACGATGTCGGGCCGATGACGTCTGGCTTGCTCCAGCGTCTGTACACCGTCGCACGCGAACACCACCTGGCCGATATCCTGCAACAGGTTCTTGAGCTGACGGATGTTTTCCATCACATCGGCGGCGATAAGGATGACCGGCATCGTCGTGTTTCTCCGGACAGTGTGGATAGCTGCCGCGCGGCACAGGCCTAGCGCTAGCGCCGATTATACTTGACGAAATTGGCAGGCAAACTCAGATATCCACCGGGTCCACTTCCAACGACCATTTCGCGCGCGTTTTTGTCTGGCGCAGCACCACCATCCAGGTCTTCAGAAATGCCTGCAGTGCCGGGCGCGATGCAGATTCGACCAGCAGTTGTGCGCGTTCGACATTCGCCACGCGCGTCAATGTCATCGGAATCGGGTCGTTGACAGTGATGCCGGGGTGGTCGGCGCACTCGGCCGCCTGCTGCAGGAAGTCGAGCGCGGTCTGCAATTGCCTTGCCTCGGCGCGCAGCAGCGCCTGATACAGGAAAGGCGGCAGACCGGCCTGCCGGCGTTCTTCGAGCAAACCGCCGGCGAAGCTGTCGTAGTCGTGCGCCACCACTCCCGCATACAACGGATGCTGCGGATAACGGGTCTGGATCAGCACTTCGCCCGCATTGCCGCCCTCCTTTTGCGCGGCGCGCCCCGCGCGGCCGGCAACCTGCATCAGTTGCGCGAACAATCTTTCGCTGGCACGGTAGTCGTGCGAAAACAATGCGGTGTCCGGGTTCAAAATGCCGACCAAGGTGAGATTGCGGAAATCGTGTCCCTTGGCGACCATTTGCGTGCCGATCAGGATGTCGACCTCGCCGCGATGCACGGCATCGAACGCCGCCTGCGCGCTACCTTTCAACCGTGTGGAATCGGCATCGATGCGCATGATGCGCGCCTGCGGGAAGATGGCCTGCAAGCCCTCCTCCACGCGCTGTGTGCCGCGCCCGAGCGGCTGCAGATCGACGTTGCCGCAGGTCGGGCAGGATTTCGGGATGCGTAACTCCAGGCTGCAGTGATGGCAGCGCAACCGGTGCTCCGGCTTGTGCAACACCAGGAACGCGGTGCAGCGCGGGCAATTGCCGATCCAGCCGCAGGCGTCACACGCAAGCACCGGCGCATAGCCACGCCGGTTCAAAAACAGCAACGACTGCTCACCGCGTTCCAGACGCAGCTTGAGCGCGGCCAAAAGCGTCGAGGTAATGCCCTCGCCCGGTTTGTCGCGCTCCATGTCGATCAACCTCACCTTCGGCAGCACCGCATCCTTCACCGCGCGCTCGCGCAACTCCAGTTTGCGGTAACGGCCCGATTGCGCATGCTGCCAGGTTTCCAGCGATGGCGTGGCCGAGCCCAGCACAATGGGAATGCCAAGCTGGCGCGCACGCCATACCGCCAGATCGCGCGCCGAATAGCGCAGCCCTTCCTGCTGCTTGTATGACGGATCGTGCTCCTCGTCGACGACGATCAGTTTCAGATGCGGCAACGATGCCAGGATCGCAAGCCGCGTGCCGAGGATGATACGCGCGTGGCCCAAGTGTGCGGCCAGCCAATTGACCATGCGTTCACCTTCAGCCAGACCGCTATGCAGCGTGGCGATGGGAATACCCGGAAAACGGGCACGCACATTGTTTTCGAGCTGAGGCGTGAGATTGATTTCAGGGATCAGGAGCAGCACCTGCGCACGCTGCTCTTTATCCTGCGCGAGGATTTGCGCGGCAGCGTGCAGATAGACTTCGGTCTTGCCGCTGCCGGTAACGCCGTACAGCAGTGTCGGTGCAAAACCCGTCGCACCGGCAATCGTGTCGGCTGCTGCGCGTTGCGCGGCATTCAGTGCAGGCATTTCACGCGGCATCCCATCGTGCACACTTTCGGTTTTCGCGAGCCTCTTCAACGCGCGATCGAGTGACACCGGCTTTTCCGCACGCAGATTTTTCGGCAAGCCCGGAATCGCGACCTCCCCCAGCGGGCGCTGATAATAGTCGGCGGCAAAGCCGCACAACGCGATCCACTCGGCCGACAGCGGTACAAGCTGGCTGCGCACCGCAATCACTTCCTTGAGTTTATCGTCCGGGACGTCGCTTACATCATCCATCCCTACGATCAAGCCGACCACCTCACGTCGTCCGAACGGCACCAATGCCAGTTGCCCGATCTGCGGCTCGATATCGCCGTTCCAGCGGTAATCGAAGCAACGGTCAAGTGGGGTATCGAGCGCGATTTTGAGGATGCAGTGTGGCACGTACTAACTTAATACAACTATGGAAAGTTTGAATAAATCCACGTTTCATCAGCACTTTTCCAGCTATCCACAAAGTCTGTGGATAACTTTGTGAACAAAACCCCCTTGACAACCGGAAATGCCAGATTTCATGCGGGTTTCCACAAATTGCTCAATCGAAAAGCAGAAAATTTCCTCTTTTAAATCAATGACTTAAAATTTTAAATTGGCAGCAAAAAATATTTCTGATGAAAAAAGTTATTGCTTGACACAAGTTTTTATGCAAGTTGTTTATGTGAATAAGTTGTAGTACCACGATGCGTTAAGTTCCCGAATTCTGATCTTGCACATATTGATGTGGACAAAAGTGCTTTTTCTGCATTGCAAAAAAGAGACCGAAGCCCCCTGTTTGTAGGCAACCAAAAGGATATCCACAGGGATACATACAGACAGGCAACAAATACTGTTAATGTAATTCTTGAAGAAATGCTCTAAATACTGGTTTCATAAGCACTTTTTCAGCTATCCACAAAGTCTGTGGATAACTTTGTGGACAAAGCCCTCTTGACATCGCGCGAGCCCAGATTTTATGCGGGTTTCGACAAAATGCTAAATTGAAAAGCAAAAAATTTACCCTTTAAAATCAACCACTTAAAATTCAAATGCGCGACAGAAAAGTAGATGGAAATAAATTTTTATGCTGCTTTGCAGCATTCCGGAAATGTGAATAAAGTACTTGAACTTGGTCCGGAAGCGTTCAATCGCGTGTATTGAAATGGCACGCCGGCAACAGCAAAAATTAACCAGCGGCATGTAACTTCCGGCTGATTTCATGCACTGCATCAACCAGCACTGACACTGCTTCCGGCGGTGTGAACTGCGAAATGCCATGACCGAGGTTGAACACGTGGCCATTGCCCGGACCGAACGATTCCAGCGCCTGTTGTGCTTGCGCACGAATTTGCTCCGGCCCGGCAAACAACACCATAGGATCGAGGTTGCCCTGCAGCGCCACCTTGTGGCCGACTTTCGCCCGAGCTTCACCCAAGTTGACCGTCCAGTCCAGACCGACTGCATCGGCGCCGATGTCGGCGATCTGCTCCAGCCACAAGCCGCCGCCCTTGGTGAACACGATCACCGGAATCCGAACGCCGTCGTGTTCGCGCTTTAAGCGGCTGACCACGTCGCGCATATAGGCGAGCGAACATTGCTGGTACACACCGTCGGCCAGCGCACCGCCCCAGCTATCGAAAATCATCACCGCTTGCGCGCCGGCATCGATTTGCGCATTCAAATAAGCCGCCACTGCCGCCGCATTCACCTTCAGAATGTGATGCATCAGGTCGGGCCGGCTATACAACATAGTTTTGATCGTACGGTAATCGTCCGAGCCGCCGCCTTCGACCATGTAGCACGCCAGCGTCCACGGACTGCCGGAAAAGCCGATCAGCGGCACACGGCCGTTCAGTTCGGTACGAATCTGCGTGACCGCGTCGAACACGTATTGCAAGGAACCGGGATCGGGCACACGCAATGCCTGCACGGCTTTTTCATCGCGTAACGGACGCTCGAATTTCGGACCCTCGCCTTCGACGAAATACAAGCCCAGGCCCATTGCATCAGGCACGGTCAGAATGTCGGAAAACAGGATCGCAGCGTCGAGCGCATAACGCTCAATAGGCTGCAACGTAACTTCGGTCGCAAGGTCGGGGTTGGTCGCCAAGCCCATGAAAGAACCGGCGCGCTTGCGGGTTGCACAGTATTCGGGAAGATAACGTCCGGCCTGGCGCATCAGCCACAGCGGTGTATAGTCGGTCGGCAGACGCAGCAGCGCGCGCAGGAAAGTGTCGTTTTTCAGGGGGGCGAATTTGGATGACATGGGATCGCTTTCAGTAAGACGCCATTATCGCCGACACTGCCGGTTAGCGCATTACAATCCCCCCTGCACAACACTCGGTCACCAGGCGTTTATCGATCCCCTATTTCGACTCATCCCACCTCAAGTCGGACTGCGTATCGATACTCTACCCGCGCATATGCAGCGTATGTTCGATCTTGATGCATTTGTCCATCACGACCGCCATGCCAGCCGCTTGCGCACGCGCTGCCGCAACATGGTTGATCACACCCAGTTGCATCCATACGCAACGCGCGCCAATTGCAATCGCATCATCGACAATCGGTGCAATAC
>DASVLY010000077.1:0-3249 GCA_036384635.1 Noviherbaspirillum sp.
CTTGGCAAGTGCGGCGGCATACTGCTTCGCGCGCAGCAACGCGGACACTTCCGACACTTCGACTGCGAACACGGGGGCGCACAGCACGGCCGCGGCAATGACAGCCGGTACAAACTTTCTAACAGTTGCGAACCCTCGAATATTCATCTTTTGTCTCCCTTGAAATAGGCATTAAACAAGCATCTCGAACAATATACCTGCTAAAGGCACCGATTTGAATACCTGACGCCAGATACTGAAACAGTCTGTACCTTGTTCGCCGCATCCTGAAAAGGAACCCGCACGCTTCCATCCGTTACAGATGGTATGACGGCACGGCATGGCACCTCCGGTGCGAACGCGGTACCGAATGTTCGCCGCGCCCCGTTTTCTCGTCTTAACCGTATGGAGGACCAATGAGTCACGAAACATACTGCAAGCTGATTGACGGCTTTTGCTCGCTCATAGGGTTCGATGATCCAGCGTCGCTGTATGAACGCGCGGAGCTGGCGATTGATGGTGAAGACTGCGTTATCATGCATGGCGGCCCGCACAACGAAGACGATATCGCAGTTTTTTGCATCTATGGACAGCCTCCGGAACAAGATGCCGATCTGATCCTGCAGCGCCTGCTCGAAGCCAACCTGACCCTCATGTCTCCCGGCAGATTGCGCTTTGCCGTTGATTCCGTTACGAACGATGTAATGGTGACGGGGATGATGCCGATGTCCGGCATGTCTTCCGAGACATTACTTGCCCTGCTTGTAGAACTTGCGCGCCAGGCCAGAGACTGGCGGCAGCATTACTTTCTCGGGGCAATAAACGAACACGAATCGTACGACTGCCTACCAGTGTCCTCAGCGCCCAAGGCACGGAGGCTGTCATGAATGACGAAAGATTTCGCGCATTGACAGACGAACTGCTTTCGCTCGCCGGAGCACCGGCGAGCGACCATCTGTATGCCGGAGTCGTCCTGGATGTGGACGAAGTATCGTTCTCGCTCATGCACAGCGGAGCGCCCGATGATGACCGTATCGAGATGTTCTGCGATTTTGGGGAGCCGCCCCCGCATACCAAGGCTGAGGCCGTCAAGGCGCTGCTGGCAGCCAATGCCGACGTACTTGGCAATGCAGGGCTGTCAAACTTTTGCATGAACCGCCTGACCGGCCATATACTCGTATCGAGCGTACTGTCGATGCGGCGTATGACTGCAGTTTTGCTGCTCGATCAGCTTCGGAGCTGCGCGCAGGATGCAAAAAACTGGCAACGCAAGTACTCCTTGCGCACACGGCGCAGTGTGGCCTCTGCGACGGCGGCCTGAAAGCCGGCTGCTGCGGCACTTCCCCGTCGAACGAAAGAAAGCACAAGCAATGCATAAACCGGACAACCAGTTTGCTAACATCCAGCCGCCGCACAGGCAAGAAGAGACGCAAGCTGCACAGGTTGCGGCACGGCGGATCTGCCTCCTCGGCGACAATGCCCTCCTCGCACGCGATACGGCATTGCAACTGCAATGCTTAGGCTACGAGGTCGCTATCGCAACACAGTTGGAGCAGCTTGCAGCGTTGTTGGCAAAACAGGACGTGAGCTGTATCGTCGTCGATCACAGCGGCCGCGGCAGCCGCTTCGCCGACCCGGCAGGCGTCGCGCAAATCCGGTCCCGGTGCGAAACGCCGGTTCCCATCCTCTGGTTTGCTTCCCGCAACAATTTCGAAGCGCGCCTGGCGGTTGCCCGTGCCGGAGTCGACGGCTATCTTGCCAAGCCGGCGGATACCGGCGCGCTGAAAGAGTGCATAGAATCCCTTGTTCAGCGCATGGGCGGGCAGGCGTACCGCGTCCTTGTCGTCGGCAGCGATGCAGCAAGGCTGGACGGGCTCGAACGTTTGCTCGCTCAAGCCGGAATGGAGGCAATGCGCTTGCAAAAGCCGCTCGACCTGGCCGCCACCTTGAGCCAGAACCGCCCTGAGCTGATTGTCATAGACGTGCACACACCCGCCTGTAACGGCGTGGACCTGACAATGCTGATCAGGCAGGACAAGGCATTCCTTGACCTGCCTGTGCTGGTGCTATCGGAAGATAAGAGCCCGGATATACGGCGTCGCGCCGTGGCTGCCGGCGTGGACGATTTTCTGCTTATGCCGCTCTCGCAGGAAGATCTCATCTTTTCCATATCGAGCCGAATCGAACGCTCGCGGGCGCTGCGTGCGTTGATCATGCGCGATGGGTTGACCGGACTGTACAACCATAACTCGATCAAGGAGCAACTGGTGCGTGAGATTGCACGCAGCAAACGGGAAGGATGCCCTTTGTCGCTGGCCATGGTCGATCTCGATTTCTTCAAGAAGATTAATGACAGCTATGGACATCCGGTGGGAGACCAGGTGATCCGCGCGATTTCGCGAATCCTGCGGCAGCGCTTGCGGCAGGGTGATCTGGTTGGCCGTTATGGCGGAGAGGAGTTTGCCGTGATCCTGCCTTCCACTTCCGCAGCAGCCGCAGCCGGCGTACTCAACGAGATCCGGGAAGCATTCGGAAAGGTTCGCCACAGAACCGATGACACGGAGTTCTTTGCCTCATTTTCTGCTGGCGTAGCGGAACTGAACGATGCAACCGGACTGGACGATGCCAGCGAAATGTTCCGTCTTGCCGATATGGCGCTCTACCAGGCCAAACAAGCCGGACGCAACCGTGTAGAAATGGTGCAACGGCATGCGAATGCATTCGTTGCCGAAGGTAATGGATAGAACCGATTGTGCCCGGTTCCGAGTTATCGTTACCGCAAATTCAGCCTCACTACCCCCACCCCCCTCCCCCTGCAAGGGGGTGGGAATCCGACGCAACGCTATCCAGGCGCAACCTGAAAATTGAAGTGCGGTAGACTACTGAGGGCGAAAGCCCCTAGCTTTTGATGTCACCGTCTTCGAGTTTAGGCTTGTTTTTATGTTCGATGTGCGAACACACTTTCTTGCCAAGGTGTCGCACAGCATCCTCTGCCAACCTCGTTGCGGCTTCTTTGCCAACCTCTATGGCTATTTTGCCCAAGGCAGAGTTTGAAGCCAGAATTTTTGTATTGCACATATTGCCCCCCATTCATGAGTAAAATCTATGACTAAACCGACAACTGATCGGACGGACCCCATCTCACCTTGAGACGGTTATTTATAGGTAACGTCAGATCCATGCCAGTTCCGTTTTTACATATCTCATGCCGGGGACTGGCATCCGGTTTCAATAGGGTTGTGTCACCCTCGTGCAAGCGTGTAGGGCAAA
>DASVLY010000078.1:0-10724 GCA_036384635.1 Noviherbaspirillum sp.
GCAATGGATTCTCGCGCGACACGGTGTACGGCGCGATCGTCGCGTTCAGGCAGCGGTAGGCAATGGCGCGATGCAGTGTCAACAGTCCGACGCGATCCTTCAGGCCGGTAACAAAGCCGCGTGGGCTGATGCCGCGCGCCAATCGCGCATACAGATGCGGGCGCAAAGTCGCCAGCGACACCACCAGCGGATAGTTTTCCAGCTGCGCCTCCTGTATCGACTGCCGGTACAGTTCCGGGCTGTAAGTGCTGCTGTACACCTTGTGAAAGAACGGGCAGCCAGCCAGCCAGTCGTACAGCGAATACTTGCGCAGATGCTCCCATTGCGACGAATCGGAGGTGCGCCGCACTTCATCGACCCACAGATGAATTTTGATATGCGGGAAGGCTTCGGAAAACGCCTTGAAGCAGTTTTGCAGATAGGTGTAGTCACCCAGCGCAAGGTGCGCGATGAACAGGATCTTGTCCGTTTTTTTCAACAAACCGGCGGGAACGAGTTGCGATGGCATGTGCGAATCTTCTTGTTTTAGGGATTACACGGAAGGCACCGGCTCACGCTCGGTCTCCTGCGAAAACTGCAAACGGTACAGGTTCGCATACACGCCCTGCTTCTGCAGCAATTCATGATGCGTGCCGATTTCGGCGATGCTGCCCCCCGACAGCACGACGATGCGGCTGGCGCGCTCGATAGTAGAAAGCCGGTGCGCGATGACGAACGTGGTGCGGCCCTGCATCAATTCGTCCAATGCCGCCTGCACCGCGCGCTCGGACTCGGTGTCGAGCGCGGAAGTGGCTTCATCCAGGATCAGGATAGGCGCATCCTTGTAAATCGCGCGCGCGATTGCCAGGCGCTGGCGCTGCCCGCCCGACAGGCGCGAGCCATTGTCACCGATGCGGGTATTGAAACCTTCGGGCAGGTTCGCGATCACGTCGGCCAGATGCGCCGCCCGCGCTGCGGCTTCAATGCGTGCGACATCCGGCGCCGTATCGCCGTAGGCGATATTGGCGGCCACCGTGTCGTCGAACAGCACGACGTGCTGGCTGACCATGGCGATCTGCGCGCGCAGGCTGGTCAGCGATATCTCTTCGATCGGCTGGCCGTCGAGCAGGATCTTGCCGCCGGTGGCCGAGTAGAAACCGGGCACCAGGCTCACCAGCGTGGACTTTCCGCCGCCGGACATGCCGACGAATGCAATCGTCTCGCCCGGCTCCACATGCAGGTTGATGCCGTTCAGCGCCAACTGCTTGTGGCCGGGATAGGAAAAACCGACATCGACGAAATCGATCCGGCCTTTTGCCCGCCCTGCCAGCGTTTTCCCGCCGGTGCGCTCGATGGGTGCGTCGATCAGGTTGAACACCGCTTCAGCCGCCGCCATGCCGCGCTGCAACGGTCCGTTGACCTCGGCGAGTTGCTTCAACGGCGCCAGCAGCATCAGCATCGCGGTAAGAAAGGACACGAAGCCGCCGACGGTGATCTCGCCGTGTTCCGACAGCACCAGCGCCATCACCACCACCACGGCGACCGCGCAGGCGGTCATCAACTGCGTGATCGGTACAGTCGCGGCAAAGGTGCTGGTCATGCGCATCGTATAGCGCCGCAGGTTGTCCGCCCTTTCGTCGAAACGCGCCTTCTCGTATTCCTGGCCGCCGAAGATCTTGATCACCTGCTGCGCGCGGGTGGTTTCCTCGATCACTTGCGTCAGTTGGGCGTTGACCGTCAGCGATTCCTGGTTCAGTTTCTTCAAGCGCTTGCCGGTGGCGCGCACGACGATGGCAACCAGCGGCAGCAGCACCAGCGTGACGATCGTCAATTTCCAGTTCAGGTAGAGCAGCCAGGCGAGCAAGCCGACCACCGTCAATGCCGAACGCACGATCGACGTAAACACCTTGGTGACCATTTCGATGATCTGCTGGACCTCGAACATGATCGAATTGATCACGCGCCCCAGCGTATGCGTGGCGTAGAAGCCGGCCGGCACATCGAGTATCCGCGCAAACATCTGGCGCCGCAGTTCGTTCAGCAGCCGGGTCGAGACCCAGGTCATCATGTAGGTGCTGAGAAAGGTCGAGCTGCCGCGGATGATGAAGATGCCGATCACTGCGGCCGGCACCAGCCAGTACGAGAAATTCGCCTTGCCGGTAAAGCCCTTGTCGAGCAGCGTCTGGAAGATATAGGGCACGACCGGCTCGGTGGCGGCAGTCACGATCATGCCGAAAAAGGCCAGCGCAAGGCGGCTCTTGTAGGGCAGGTGCATCCTGCCCAGGCGTTTGAAATAAGGAGAGAGCTTCATTATCGGGCGGCCATCGACTGCTTGCGTTTCACGATATATGCAAAGAACACGGCGGCGTTTATGCTGAAAAACGCACAGGATACAGGAGTATCGAAAATCGCCTCGGTCAGGCCGAACACGAAATAGCCGACGCATAGCGCAACTCCCATGCTCCCGGCGATCCTGAGCTCCCTGTCCTTCGCGCGCGCCGCCTGCAGAAAGTAATAACCGGGCACAATATATATAGCGAGGAAGGAAAGCAATCCGAAAATGCCGAGCGTTGCGATATTGAAGAAAAACTCGCTATGCGAATGGCCGAAATCAGTTGCCGTTGCAGTAATGATGTTGCGCGCATGAAGCTGATTCAGCGCGTCGGGATGAAAATGCTCCCTGCCCACGCCGAACCAGGGATGCTCGACAAACAATATCCACGATCCGCGCCAGAGCTGGAAGCGAATTCCGATTGACGTATCGACGTTCTTGCCGTTCATGTACTCGCTGATGTCGGAGCCGGCTTTGGCCACGCGCGACTGCACCACCTCGCTGCCACTGAACACCGCGCCCAGCAGCACGAACACCAATGCAAAAACGATCAGCCTGCGCCGTGCCGGCAGTCCGTCATGAAAAGCCAGCACGATTGCCGCCAGCACCGGAATGGCAACCCAGCCTCCCCGTGCCTGTGAAAAGTAAGACGTGTACAGGCCGGCGCATCCGCCGAGAAATTTCAGAACGATTTCCCATTTGTCGTTCCGCGCGCTCCAGCCAATCGCCAGAAAAGAAAAAATGCCGAGCAACAAGGCAATATCGCCATAAGGAATACGATTGATAAACGCGATATTCGTCGGCGGCTCCGGCAATGCCGCTGCGGCAAGCTGAATTTTTATCGCCATCGCGAATGCGCCTGCTGTCATGCCCCATTGGATTTTCCGCAAATGCCGTAACGGCGCCAGCAATAACACCCACGCTATCGGTGCAAAGAAAGCCAACCGGGATGGAATATCGTAAATATTCCACCTGAAGCTGCCGGCAAAAGCCTGGTGCAGGAAGATCGCCAGCACAGTTGAGGCCATCGCCAGATGGATGGGCCAGTATTTTTTCAGTATCTGCGAAAAAGTCCGGCCCATCGGTGCGCATCGAAACACAATGCACACCACGCTGATGAGAACCAGCAAATACAGACACTTGTTCGCGGCTCCCTTGATCGTCAGCGCCGTTGCCGGAAAAAGCACGACTATCGATGTGAGCAGCCACTCCAGGTAAGGCAAATCAATTCTCCAGCTTGCACCGTGTCGGAACAAGCGCGTATTTTACCGCGCTGCCATATTGATATGCCCCAATAAAAACGACGTTTCAGTGAAGACTGACTTAGAACCTGTTCAGGGTCTTATACCAATCTGCTGCCAAAACCAAAAAGGCAGGCCACGCCTGCCTTTTATCCCCGCAAGAAAGATTACTTCTTCGCTTTGTCGGCCTTGGCTTCCGCCTTGTCCGCCTTTGCATCGGCAGCGGCTTCCGCCTTGTCTGCGTGAGCCTCAGCCTTTTCCTTGCTTGCACCGGCATCGGCCTTCACTTTTTTCTTGGCCGCTTTCTCATCCGCCTTCACCGTTTTCTTGTCCGCTTTTGCAGCCTTCTTCTCGGCTTTCGCATCAGCCTGCTGTTCCTTGCTGTCGGCCTTCTCAGTCGCTGCGGCCGGAGCGGATGCCTTGTCGGAAGGTGCGGCGGCAGGGCTTGCGGCAAAAGCGGAAGCGGAGAATACGCCTGCGATCAACATTGCAAACAGTTTATTCATCTGATTACCCTTTCTAGAGTTGTTAACAAAAAACACGGAGTGCGTGTAACTCTAGAACGGGCCTGCTATAGCCAGGCTGACAAAAGATAAAAACAGTTACATCTTTAACTATTTTTATCCCAACCCGGTTCCGATCCGAAATATTTCGCAAGGTTATTGATTGCGATAACAGTATCAATACTCCACCATCGCCCCTTGCACTCCCAGTTTCTCCGCCAGCATCTGCTTCAACCCGTCCGCCGGCGCCACCCGCCAGTCGTCAGCCAGCCGGATCTCACAACAGCCAACGCCCTGGCGCATATATCGCATGGTCAACGGCAAACCCATTTCCGAACGGAACGGTGTGAGAATGTTCTTGATCTGCACAGGATCGAGGCTTGTTGCAACCGAGAATGCGAACTGCTTGCCGAACGCCACCCGGGCCATTGCAATGTCCATCACCTTGTCGGCAGTAATGCGCAAGCCACCCGAGAAACGATCCTCCGATACCTTGCCCTGCACCGCGAGGAATTCATCTTCCTTGAACAGGTGTCTGTTCGGGTCATATAACTCGTTATACACGGTCACGTCGACAGTGGCCGTTCCGTCGTCAAGCGTGATGACCACCATCTTGCCGCGCTGGGTCATCTGCACCCGCACCGCGCTAATGATTCCGGCCAGCAAGCGCGCATCGCGCGACGGCTCCAGGCTGGATAATTTAGTCTTCACGAATTTACGCACCTCGTCCGCATACGCATTGAACAGGTGACCCGACAAGTAGAAACCGAGCGCCGCCTTCTCTTCGGTCAGACGCTGCTTCTCGCTCCACGGCTGCGCCTTCACATATTCCGGCGGCGTTTCCATGTCGCTATCGGGGCCGCCGAACAGACTCACCTGATTGGCCGATGCCTCCGCCTGCTCCGCGCACTCCATCGCGAAGTTCACCGACGCGATCAGCACGCCACGGTCAACACCAAAGCAATCCATTGCGCCCGCACGGATCAATGCTTCGATGGTGCGGCGGTTGATCTGCTTCTTGTCGACGCGCTTGACGAAATCGAACAAGTCCTTGAACGGTCCGCCTGCTTCGCGCGCGGCGACAATCGCCTCGATCGCATTCTGTCCGCTGCCCTTGACCGCGCCAAGGCCATAGCGAATCTGCCTGGCCTTCTGCCCCGGCTCGCCGACCGGCGTGAAGCGGTAGTCCGACAAGTTGATATCCGGCGGCAAGAGCTTCAGCCCGCACACATCGACCGCATCCTCGGCAAGGATCTTGACCTTGTCGGTGTCGTCCATGGCGAGCGACATGTTGGCTGCCATGAACGCGGCCGGATGGTGCGCCTTCAGGTAGGCGGTGTGATACGACAGCAAAGCGTAAGCGGCGGCGTGCGACTTGTTGAAGCCGTAGCCCGCGAACTTTTCCATCAAGTCGAAGATCTCGTCGGCCCTCTCCTGCGACAGCCCGTTCTTCGCCGCGCCCTCGCGGAAGATCAGGCGATGCTCGGCCATCTCTTCCGGCTTCTTCTTACCCATCGCGCGGCGCAGCAAGTCCGCGCCGCCGAGCGAATAGCCGCCGATCACCTGCGCCATCTGCATCACCTGCTCCTGATACACCATGATGCCGTAGGTCTCGGACAGGATGCTTTCGGTACGCGGATCGGGGTATTCGAATTTCTCGCCATGCTTGCGCCGGCAGAAGTCCGGAATCAGGTCCATCGGCCCCGGACGGTAGAGCGCCACCAGCGCGATGATGTCCTCGAAGCGGTCCGGTCTCGCATCTTTCAGCATGCCCTGCATGCCGCGGCTTTCAAGCTGGAACACGGCGACGGTTTTGGCCTTGGTCAACAGCTCGTACGACGGCTTGTCGTTCAACGGCAGTTTCGCCAGATCGAAGTCGGCCATTGCCGGATCGAGCTGTTTGATATAGCGCACCGCGCGGTCGAGAATCGTCAGCGTCGTCAATCCCAGGAAGTCGAACTTCACCAGGCCCACCGCTTCCACATCGTCCTTGTCGTACTGGGACACCACGCCGGTGTCGCCGCCTTGCGTATACAGCGGGCAGAAATCGGTGAGCTTGCCGGGCGCAATCAGCACGCCGCCCGCGTGCATGCCGATATTGCGCACGATACCTTCGACCTGCTGCGCGAGATCGAGCAATTGCTTGACCTCTTCCTCCTTCTCCATGCGCTCCTTCAACAGCGGCTCTTCCTCGATCGCATCGGCAATCGTCACCAGCTTGCCCGGTTTGAACGGGATCAGCTTGGAAATGCCGTCGCAGAAGTTGTAGCCCATGTCGAGCACGCGGCCCACATCGCGCACCGCGCCCTTGGCCGCCATGGTGCCGAAGGTCGCGATCTGCGACACTGCATCGCGCCCATAGCGGTCCTTCACATACTGGATCACGCGGTCGCGGTTTTCCTGGCAAAAGTCAATATCGAAGTCGGGCATCGATACCCGCTCAGGATTGAGGAAGCGTTCGAACAGCAGGTTGTATTCGAGCGGATCGAGGTCGGTGATCTTCAACGCATACGCCACCAATGAACCGGCGCCGGAGCCACGGCCCGGCCCCACCGGCACGCCGTTGTTCTTGCCCCACTGAATAAAGTCCGCCACGATCAGGAAGTAGCCGGGGAAACCCATCTTGATGATGGTGTCGGTCTCGAACTTCAGGCGCTCTTCATAACGCGGCCGGTTCTGTTCGCGTTTGGCTTCGTCCGGGTAGAGCTGCTGCAGACGCAGCTCAAGGCCCTCCTTCGCCTGCTGCACCAGGAAATCGTCGAGCGACATGCCGTCCGGCGTCGGGAACAGCGGCAGCCTGGGTTTACCGAGTTCGAGCTGCAGATTGCAGCGCTTGGCGATCTCGACCGTGTTCTGCACCACCACCGGCATATCGGCGAACAACTCGGCCATCTCCGCCTGCGACTTGAAACACTGCTGTTCGTTGAAGCGCTTGACGCGGCGCGGATTCGCCAGAATCTCGCCTTCGGCGATGCAGGTGCGCGCTTCGTGCGCAATGAATTCTTCCTGCTTCAGGAACTGGACCGGATGCGTAGCCACCACCGGCAGCTTGAGTTTCGCCGCCAGCGCGACCGCCTGCCGCACGTGGTTGTCCATGTTGGGCTGGCCGTAACGCTGGACCTCTATATAGAAATGACCGGAAAAAATGCGCGCCCAGCGCTCCGCGCAGCGCTGGGCGGCCGCGAAGTTGCCGTTGTCGATCGCGATGCCCACATCGCCCGAGTGCGCGCCCGACAGCGCAATCAATCCGCTCGCCGCGCCATTTTCCAGCCACTCCGCGCGGATTTCCGCGCGCCCGCGATGCACATTGGTCAGCCACGCCTTGGTCAGCAATTCGCACAGTTGCAAATAGCCGGTGCGGTTCTTCACCAGCAGCAACAGGCGTGACGGCTTGTCGCGGTCGTCGTCATTGGTGATCCATGCATCGCAGCCGGCAATCGGCTTTACGCCCTTGCCCCGTGCAGCCTTGTAGAATTTGACCATGCCAAACAGGTTGGCGAGGTCAGTGATCGCAAGCGCGGGCTGGCTGTCTTTTGCTGCGACTTTGACAACGTCATCGATGCGCACGAGGCCATCGACAATAGAGAATTCGGAATGAAGGCGGAGATGGATGAATTGCGGGGAAGTCATCGCGTTATTTTACCGTGCCTGTTCAGTTCTCCGGAGCAATCGCTGCTTTTAGAACCTGATCGGTATCTTTCCGGCAGGTCAAAAAAATACCGATCAGGTTGTTAAATATCTTGCCAGATCGAACACAATGAAGCGCCAATATCGCTTTCGCGCGCCTGCCCACGATGGATCTTGCTCGTCCTCAATCCACTACGCCGTTTATAATGGCGGCAAATCAAAGACTTACCAATATTTTCCTATGCAACCCAGCAACACCTACGTCAACATCTCCGCCTACAAATTCATCACCTTCAACGACACCGTCGAAAAGCGCCCGCAGTTCCGTGCGTTATGCGAAGAGCTGGAATTGAAAGGCACGATCCTCCTCTCCCCGGAAGGCATCAACCTGTTCCTCGCCGGCCTGCGCGAGTCCATCGACCGCTTCCTCTCCTGGCTGCGCGCCGACGAACGTTTCGCCGATCTCGAAGTCAAGGAAAGCTATTCCGACCGCCAGCCCTTCACCAAGATGCTGGTCAAGCTAAAGCGCGAAATCATCACGATGAAAATGCCGTTGATCCGCCCCGAGGAAGGGCGCGCGCCGGCTGTGGAAGCGCAGACGCTCAAACGCTGGCTCGATCAGGGCCATGACGACGCCGGCCGCCCGGTCGTGATGATGGACACGCGCAATGCATTCGAAGTCGATGTCGGCACCTTCGACAACACAATCGATTACCGCATCGAGAAATTCAGCGAATTCCCGGAGGTGGTTGCCAAACACAAGGACGAACTCGCCGGCAAAACAGTGGTCACCTTCTGCACCGGCGGCATCCGCTGCGAAAAGGCGGCGATCCATATGCAAAACGTCGGCTTCGACAGCGTGTATCAGTTGGAAGGCGGGATTTTGAAATATTTCGAGGAAGTCGGTGGCGCGCACTATACGGGCGATTGCTTCGTGTTCGATTACCGCACTGCGTTGAATCCCAAGCTGGAAGCGACGGAAACCAAGCAGTGTTTCGCATGCCGTGCCGTGGTGACGCCACGCGAGCAGTTGTCGCCGTATTACATTCCGGGGGAATCTTGCCCGCATTGCAGGAAGGCGGTTGTGCAGGCGTAGGTCATTTCGGCGGCTTCGCTGCACTCAGGAAGAAACAGCTATCCGAACCGTCGGGCCGATGCGGCAACCGCAGTCTGCACTGACGGCGAGTCGTCCGCTGCCGCCGCTCTCCGCATGATCCTCTTGCCCAAGCCCAGCGTCGGCATCTCGACCGTGCGATGCACCACATACGCGATCGAAATGATGATCGCCACGGCAACCGCAAGCGCAGAGTAATAACCAATCCCTTGCGCCATCAAAAACCGGAGCGACGCATAACCGATCAGGGAATGCAGTGCATACAGCGGATAGCTGATGGAGGCGAGCCAATCCAACGGCTTGATTGGACGGCAATACCTACGGCACGCATAGGCCGCTGAAAATACCGCGAACGCATAAAAATAATTCAGTGGCACCAGGGGGAACTGGTCTTTCAATATCGTATGCGGCCACGCCGCGATAAAGATTCCGAACAACGCCACGGCTGACACAATCAACCGGCCGGCTGTGATCAGGCCACGGAAATGAAATGAATACATTGTCCCGACCAGCATGAAGGGAATGAACAGCAAGTCGTGCGCAAGGGATTTCATCTGGATCGGAAGGAAATCCGCCGGCAGCAGATAAGCCACACAGCCGATAAACAACGCCAGCCCAACTGACAGGAGCAATGCGGGCAATATCCGGCCGCGCGTAATCCACGACGCCATCATGCATGCGATCAGGTAAAACTTGATCTCGATCGCCAGACTCCAGTTCACCATATCGATGCTCTCGATACCGGCAAGGTTGTGAACGAGCAGTGCATTACGAACGATCTGGCGCGCATCCCAACCGAATGCGACGCCCCAGAACCGGGATGACAGCCAGATCACCAGCAAGCTCAGGCACAGGCAAGCGAAATACGTCGGGTAGATGCGAAGCGCACGCGCGGTCAGAAAACGCATGCGCGTAGCCTTCGCGAGCGAAAAAGGGATAACGAAGCCGCTGACCAGAAAGAACAGTGCAACGCCGAATGGCCCGAAGTTGAAGTAGCTATGAGAGATCAGTTGCAGGCTTCCGTCTGACGGGCCTTCCAGCACCGGAGCGAAGATATGATGCGCGACCACGTCGCGCACTGCCCAGTATGAGCCGAGAAGATGAACAATCATCACGCAAAGCGCGGCCACTGCGCGCAACTGGTCGGCAAAGATCACCTTGCCAAGGCGATCCGCCACTTCTCGCGCCGATCCCTCGCTCACGTTTCCTCCGGTATTTTCTTCTCGTTCAAAGGGAATGAATGATACATGACAATGCTTTAGCACTGCCATGGCACCGGAAGCAGAATCAGCAAAATGCTTGGAGATAAACTTCAGCGTTCTTCACACGCGCTATTGATTAACGGCTGTCCCATCTGTTTGCTTCGGGCCCAAGCTGGATTGCGCTGCCACCGGCACCTTGTCGGAAGCGCTGACGAAATAGCCAGCCACGGTATGCAAATCTTCCGCATTCAACGTGCCCGCCGCATTGCGCAAACGCAGGTAGCTCAACAGGTAGTTGTAACGTGCCTGCGCCAGATCGCGTTGTGCTGCGTACATTTGTTGCTGCGCGTTCAACACATCAAGATTGATGCGCACCCCGCCCTTGACGCTTTGCTGTGTTGCCTGCACCAGCAGGCGTGCCGAATTCACCGATTTGACCAGCGCATCGATACGCAAAGCGCTGCTCAATACCAGGTTGTATTGCTTGCGCAATTCGACCAGCACCTGACTGGTCTTGGCATCCAGGTCGGATCTGGCCTTCTCGCGGCCGGCAACAGCCTGCGTGGTCGAGGCCCAGACTGCGCCCCCGGAATACAGCGGGATATTCACCTGCACACCCACGCTGCGCACGGTCGAATCCTGGTTCAGCGTATTAAGCGATTCCGACTTGCCTTTGCTGTATGCTGCGACGAAGTCGACGCGCGGCGCATGACCGGCACGATTCTT
>DASVLY010000079.1:0-1549 GCA_036384635.1 Noviherbaspirillum sp.
TGCCGAGACGGTTTCGCGGAAAGTGCTGAATGCATTGCACACGCCGTTTGTGGTCGATACCCATGAACTGCATGTGAGCTGCAGCATCGGCATCAGCCTGTATCCGGCCGATGGCCTCGACGCTGAAGTGCTGATGCGGGCCGCCGACGCCGCGATGTACCATGCAAAGGGAAAGGGGCGCGGCAATTACCAGTTCTTTACTCCCGCCCTGGATGCGGCTACGCAGCACCGCCTGCTATTGGGAAACCAACTGCGGCAGGCGCTCGCGCGCAGCGAGTTCAGCCTGCATTATCAGCCGCAAGTCGACATTTCCAGCGGACGCATCTTCGCGGCGGAAGCACTGCTGCGCTGGAAGCAGCCTGGACGCGGCCCCATTTCGCCGACCGAATTCATCCCGATTGCCGAAGAAACCGGACTGATCCTGCCGCTTGGCGAGTGGGTATTGCGCGAGGCTTGCATGCAACTTAAGCGCTGGCGTAACGCCGGCCATACCGACATGATGGTGGCGGTGAACCTGTCGGTGCGGCAGGTGTTGCAGCCCGGTTTCGCGCAGAGCATTGCGCGCCTCCTGGAAGAGGTCGGGCTGCCTCCGGACGCACTGGACCTGGAGATCACGGAGAGCATCCTGATGCAGCCGAACGACGACAATCTGGCATCGCTGACCCAACTGAGCGGCATGGGTATCCAGTTGTCGATGGACGATTTCGGCACCGGATATTCCAGCCTGTCCTACCTGAAGCGCTTTCCGATCCAGGCGCTCAAGATCGACCAGTCGTTTGTGCGCGGCATAGGACAGCATGCGAACGACATGGCCATCATCACCGCCATCATCGCGATGGCGCGCACGCTGCGCCTGAGGGTCATTGCAGAAGGCGTGGAAACTGCCGAGCAGGCCGCCTTCGTGCAGGTGCATGGTTGTTCGTCGGCACAGGGGAATTTTTACAGCAGGCCGGTGACTGCAGAGGTATTTGCCCGGTTGCTGGAGGAGTAAATATTGGCTGCTTTAAGTAAAGAATGGCAGTGCAAATAAGGCATTAATCTAAGCAGGATGGCAGGGTTCTGTTGATGCGGTGGAACGTTTCTTGCTCACAAACAATCACTTGCGGTGAGTGACGAACACCGTGCTGTTGCACCTGCGATTGAGCGTGGCAACGTGGGGGAAGAATTGAACGCTCACATTCCATCACTCTTTTTAAATATCAATAAATCATCTCTCCCTGGGGCGGCGAGCGGCACCGTGGATAACCCTATATCTGCAAGGCTCCACTTAACACAGTCAGATTCCTGTCCAAACAAACGGAACCAGCTCTGTTGCAAATCCGCGCGATAGCACCCGCTATCGCTGTGGTTTGCGCCTTGCACTCGCCTCCGATCGACTCGGCATAACTCGCAAATCGAGCTGCGACGAACCACTAGTACCTTGTCTCAGAGAATTTGAAGTGTTCATCAGGCGGCTTGTTTTTCCGCTGCCTGTTGACGGAGGGTGGCTAATGGTCGGTAGACGCGACCGAGTTTTGCGCGAGCATGTTCAGTAGTAAACATCCATTGG
>DASVLY010000080.1:0-7506 GCA_036384635.1 Noviherbaspirillum sp.
GATCGGCGCTGTGACGGACATTATTCATGACCGGCAAAAGAATGCCCGCCAGGCCAACGGCAACGATAACGATGAAGACGATCAACTCGATCAGCGTGAAACCCGGATTACGACGCATAACCGGATCTCGGCTGGATCGTCACCGCTTGCTGATTCGATATCGTGATCGATACGGAGGAACTCAATACAGACCTGTTCGTGATGTCGACCGGCCGGCCTTGTGGATCAAACGCGAAACTGGCCGCCCCGACCTCGGCCGATTTGGGACAGGCGATTCCGGTGTCGCATTGCGGGTAACCGGTTAGCGGCAGAGAAACCGTGCATGACAACGCGCCTGAAGTAATGCTTTCCGGAGTGCCGGGATCGAGCGAGAGCGAAATCCCCGCGCTCGTGCCAGTCCCCTTTGCGACATTGACGCAGACGAAGCGGCGGCTGGCAAGCGCCCTTTGGCGCGCAAGGGAGAGAACGGAGAGCACGCTGTCGCGATACGTCGCTTCGTCATAATCAGCAACACTGGCGAAACGCGGAAGTGCGACGACAGCCATTATGCCGAGCACCATGAGCGTCGCCACAAGCTCGACCAGCGTGAATCCTGAAGCGGATCGCGACAACGCACGAAAACTCATCACACATTTCGCGTAAACGTTTATCCGAGCCAGTGAAAAATTCTTCTCGTATGGCTCGGATCTTGAAGCGGCCCGCTGGTTGTCAGCGTAGCCGCGCCGTGGATGGTATTACTTTGTAGCCAATAAAACAAAAGTGGCAGTTTGAGTTGTATCGTCATTATTCGTGACGGTACAAGTTAGCGCATCTCCCACTTTGCTAAAGGCAGTACCCGGTCCGGATATCTTATATGCCCCTGCAGCGGCGTCATCAAAAGAAACACCAGTCTGAACCAGTTGGGCAGCAATCCCATTAGTGCATCCGTTTGAAGTATCAATAACAGTGGTTGCACTTTGTGTAGCGGAAGCAAGGGCTTTACCTTGGACCTGCCCTTTCGCCAATGAAACCGAATAATTCAGATTACTGCCCGAACCCAATGCTGCCGCCACACCTTGAGTTGCTGCCTTTCGTGCATCTCCACTCACATCGATAAACTTCGGCAACGCCGTAGCCGCAAGAATGCCAAGAATAACGATGACGACAACCAGTTCAATCAGGGTAAAGCCGGCTTGGTTGTTCCGAATCTGCCTGTGCATGACGTCTTCCTCTGTAATAAAAATGAATCCGATTTGAAACTATAACAAACGCAATTACCTTAACAAAAAGAAATGTTACGAGCAACTGGCGAGCGTTGCCTTCATTGAATAAACCGGTTGCGTATTTGCCGCTGCCGCCGGGGTATAGCCGATGGTGCAATCATTCACCGCACTGGAACCGGTATGGGTGACATCCGGCGCGGCGATTCGCGGAGCCGCAAGTCCGGTCGTCACATACTCGGAGGCCAACCCGGCAAGCGCGATGATCGAAGCCACATCCGGATAGCCGTTCACATAAACGACTGTCGTGCCCTCTATCACAATCGCGGGATTGGGCATACCGGAAAAACCGGCATCGAAACCACGGGTAAGGAGCATCGCGTGCGCCATCGCTGCAGCCGACCTGACCGAACCTAACGCGCTATTCATTTTCGAGAGACGCGCATCTGCTTGTAGCGCAGCAAATTTTGGAAGGGAAAATCCTGCCAAAAGGCCAATAATGGCAATAACAACAATCAATTCGATCAACGTGAAGCCGGCTTGCATTTTCCGTGTTGAACACATTTCGGCTTTACGTCCAGACCATTGATTTTTCATGCGAACCGAATATATCACCGCACAAGCGAAAACATACACATAAGCAAGCATCTTATTTGTGAAGAGCCGCCTTGCCCAGATCCCATATCGGCAGGAACACACCCAACGCCAGGATCAATACCAGTATCGCCAGACCAATGATCAAGATGGGCTCGATCTGCGCCGACAAGGTCTTCAACTCATAGTCGACCTCACGTTCATACATCTCGGCGATTTCATCCATCAGATCATCCAACGCGCCGCTTTCCTCACCGACCGCGATCATCTGCAGCACCACCGGCGTAAAAACACCCGTGGTGGCGGCCGTACGCAAGATGCTTTCGCCGCGCTCGACGCCATCGCGCATCTGCTCGATGCGGCTGCAGACATAAGCGTTATCGACCGTCTGCGCCACTACGCTCAGCCCTTGCACAATCGGCACGCCGCTTTTGCTGGAGAGGGCGAAACTACGTGCAAAGCGCGCCAGCGTGGCTTTCAGCATGATCTTGCCGACGATGGGAATACGCAACTTGCGCTTATCCCATTGATGCCTCCCCTGCGGCGTTGCGATATAAGTCCTGAACGCAACGCCGGCGGCAACCGCGATACCGGCGAGCACCGGCCAATAATTCACCGTAAAGCCGGAAGCCTGGATCAGGATGCGCGTCATCAGCGGAAGTTCGGCATGAAAGCCCGCAAAAACTTTCGCGAACGCGGGGATGACGAAGATGTTGATGACAACAATGGCGAGCACCATCGCGATCATGACAAAGATCGGATAGCGCAATGCCGAACGCACCCGCTCGCGCATCTCTCTTTCGAATTCGAGGTGATCGAACAGGCGTAAAAACACCTCTTCCATGCGGCCGGTGGTTTCGCCGATGCGCACCATGCTGAGGTAGAACGAGCTGAACACATTGGTATGGCGGCGCATTGCCGCCGACAGTTCGCGCCCCGCATCCAGCGATTCGCGGATATCCTTCAGCACCCTGGCGAATGACTTATTGATCGCAGACTCTTGCAGGCCGGCCAGCCCTTTCATGATGGGCACGCCGGATTTCAACAGCGTATAGATCTGGCGGCTGAACAGTTGTACATCGATCGATCGCACCTTCTGTTCCGTCAGCCGGCTCCACCAGTCATCGGCTTCATCGGCGGTACGCCTCTTCGTCAATACGATTTCAACCGGTGTCACGCCAGTGCTGAAAAGCTGGTCGGCAGCAGCGTGGCTGTCTGCACTCTCCAGCACACCTTGCAGCAACTCTCCCCGCGCATTGCGGGCTTTGTACGCAAAAAACGGCACCTTGATTCCCGCTCAAAAAACGATTGACTTAGAGCCTGTCAGGAAGCACTTCAGGCTTTAATCGTCAAACTGGTTACTGACCCGCATCGCTTCCGACACGGTCGTCTTCCCGGCGGCGACCAGCGACACGGCATGCCTGCGCAATGTCTCACCGGCCATTTGCGATTGCGCCACTTTCATGAATTGCGCAGGATCGTGATGGTTTGCCGCATCGGCGACCGCCTCCGTCATTTCGAGCATTTCATACACGCCGGTACGCCCGCGGTAGCCGGTGCCGTTGCAATGACTGCAGCCGCGTCCATGCAAGTAATTGCGCTCGCCAACGGTATCGCCCAGTTCCGTTTTCAGCCATTCCGCCTCGCTGGGCGTGGGCTGATATGGCTGTGCGCAACTCTCGCAAATCACGCGCACCAAACGCTGCGCCACGACAGCGTGCAGCGAAGTGGCAACCATATAACGCGGCACTCCCATATCGAGCAGGCGCACCGGCGTCGCCAACGCATCATTGGTATGCAAGGTGGACAGTACCAGGTGACCCGTCAGCGCCGCGCGCATACCGATCTGCGCGGTTTCCTGATCCCGCATCTCGCCCACCAGCACCACATCCGGGTCCTGCCGCAATGCCGAACGCAGTACGCGCGCAAATGTGAGTTCGATCTTGTCGTTGACCTGAACCTGATTAATGCCGGGCAACCGGTATTCGACCGGGTCCTCGACGGTAATCAGCTTTCTTTCCATCGTGTTCAACTCTGCCAGCGCACCATACAGCGTGGTGGTTTTGCCACTGCCGGTCGGCCCCGTTACCAGCACCAGGCCATTGGGGCGCTGCAGAATTGCGCGGAATCGTTTCAGCATTGCGGGCGGCATGCCGATTGAGTCAAGCCTCAGCATGCCGCCGCTCTGGTTCAACAGACGCATCACCACCGATTCGCCATATTGCGTCGGCATGGTCGAGATACGCACATCGATCTGCTGCTGTCTTACTTTCACAACGAAACGTCCGTCCTGCGGCAAGCGTTTTTCCGAAATGTCGAGTTCGGACATCAGTTTCAGGCGCAACGCAAGCGCCGGTGCGATCTTGATATCGGCATCGGTCTGCAGATGCAACATGCCATCGATGCGAAAGCGGATTTGCAAGCGTTTCTCCTGCGGCTCGATATGAATATCGGATGCGCGCACCTGGCTCGCATCGTCGAATATCGATTGCAGCAGCTTGACGACTGGTGCCTCTTCTGCCCCGGTGGCATCGGCAATCGCACCGAAGTCGACAGGGGCATCGCCCAGATCCTGCTCCAACTCGCGCGCGAAGTCGGTAATCTCCTCGGTACGCCGATACAGGTGGTCAATCGTCTGCAATAGCTCGCTTTCATTCACGACTGCAAGCTCAATGCTTCTTTTTACCGAACGGGAGATTTCGTCATATGCAAACAGGTCCGTCGGATCTGCCAGCCCCACCAGCAGCGTGGCGCCGCGATCTTCCAGCACGAGAGCGCGAAAACGCCGCGCCTGCGTTTCCGGCAACAGACGGACGATGTCCGGATTGACGTTATAAAACTTGAGATGGATATAAGGGATATTGAGCTGCTTCGCCAGCGCGCCGGAAATCTGCTCTTCGGTAACGAAACCGTTTTCGATGAACACACGTCCAAGCTTGCGCCCCGTGCGCTTTTGCTCGCCCAAAGAAAACTGAAGCTGATCTTCAGACAGCAGTTTTTGCTGGACCAAAATTTCACCGAGGCGGACCTTCTCAGGCCGGGCCATACGCGCTCCTTACTGGCGATCAATTACCCGCGTATTTTATAGCCAACTTTCCACGGTGAACTGTCTTTATTGGCAAACTTCGTTGCTTTCTTTATCTGATTTGTACCGGCGTATCCAGTGCCTGCTTGAAATCCTGCAGCAAATCGGCGGTATCCTCGATCCCGACCGATACACGGATTAGTGATTCGGCGATGCCCATGCTGGCGCGACGCTCCGGCCCCATCTCGTAGAAAATCGTGTGTGCGACCGGAATCACCAATGTGCGGGTATCGCCGAGGTTACTGGCGGGCACGCCCAGCGCAAGGCGATTCAGATAATCGAAACAGTCCATGCCCTCTTTCAGCTCGAAGCTGAACAAGCCACCGAACCCGCTGAACAATTCCTTCGACACCTGATGCTGCGGATGCGACGGCAGACCAGGGTAATAGACCGCAGCAACGCGCTCGTCCGCCTCCAGCATCTGTGCCAGTGCCAATGCGTTCGTGCATTCCCTGTCGATGCGCAAGGCCATTGTTTCCGCGCCAACCGCGATATGGTGCGCCGCCTCCGGCCCCAATGAGCCGCCGAAATCGCGTAGTGCCTTCGCGCGGATTTGCGCCATGCCCCACTGCGCTGGCGCGTAGCGCTTGTAGGTATCGAAAATATTCGGGAATTTGGTCCAGTCGTACAGACCGGTATCTGTCAGGCTGCCGCCGAGCGCATGACCATGGCCGCCAATGCCCTTGGTCAGCGCATTGACGACCAGGCTGGCACCAACCATTTTTGGACGGAACAGGTAAGGCGTGGTCATCGTGTTGTCGACCACATACAAGATGCCGCGGTCACGGCACAGTTGTCCAATCCGTTTCAAATCCGCAACCTGGGTGCGCGGATTGGCGATGGTTTCGACGAACACCAATTTAGTTGCAGGCGTCAATGCAGCTTCGACATTTTTCACGTCGGTGGCATCGACCAAGGATACGGCTATCCCCTGTCCGTTGACTGTTTGCCACAGGCTATTGGTATTGCCGAACAAGAACGAAGACGACACCACGTGATCGCCTTCGCGCAGCAGCGCCTGCACTATCGCTGCGATGGCCGCCATCCCCGTGGAAAAGCAGATCGTCGCAAGCCCTTGCTCCATCTTCGTGACCTTGTCCTCCAGCGCAGACACCGTCGGATTGCCCTGCCGCCCATAGCGGTAGCCGGGCTGCCTGCCCTGAAACACTGCAGCCAGCTCGCGCGCATCGCGATAGCCGAAGGTGACGGAGGTATGGATCGGCTTGTGCACGGAACCGTGCTCGATCGGCTTCTGCCGGTCACTGTGCAGGATCGTGGTAGTGAAACCGTATTTTTTCGTGTCGTTCATGGCAATAAAAAAACCGTTTTGACAGCCCGCACGTCAGATCAGTCGACCCGCGCCAGGTTCAAGTTCAATTGCGAACGCACCGCATCCTCGACAACCGGCTTCGGATTATTGCGTACATGCTCAATGCGGTTGAGATAATCGCGCGAAATGTCGCCAGTCACATAAACGCCATCGAAGCACGACGCCTCGAAGTTCTTGAGCAAAGGATTCACATCCGAAATCGATCGCTTGAGCGCATCGATATCCTGATACACCAGCGCATCCGCGGTGATCTCGCGGCAGACTTCCTCTTCGGTGCGGTCGTACGCAATCAATTCGTTACGCGTCGGCATATCGATGCCGTATACATTCGGGTATTTCACCGGCGGCGCAGCCGACGCGATAATCACACGCTTGGCGCCGGAGTCGCGCGCCATCTGAACGATCTCGCGGCTGGTGGTGCCGCGCACGATCGAGTCATCCACCAGCAACACGCTCTTGCCCTTGAATTCACTGCCAATTGCGTTCAGCTTCTGACGCACCGATTTCTTGCGCAGTGCATGACCCGGCATGATGAAGGTGCGGCCGATGTAGCGGTTCTTGATCAGGCCTTCACGGTAGTCGAGGTTCAGCTTCAGCGCCAGTTCCATCGCGGCGGGACGAGAAGAATCGGGAATCGGCATCACTACATCGATATCGCCGGCGGTGAACTGGCGCTTGATCTTCTCGGCCAGGTACTCGCCCATCTTCAGGCGCGTCGCATAAACGGATGCGCCATCGATCACGGAATCGGGACGCGCGAGATAAACGAATTCGAACGCGCAAGGACTCAATATCGGACTATCCGCGCACTGCTGGTTGTGCAGCTTGCCGTCGAGGTCGATGAAGATCGCCTCACCCGGCATCACGTCCCGCAGGAAGCGGAAGCCCAGTCCTTCCAGTGCGACCGATTCGCTGGCCACCATGTATTCCGGCCCCTTGTCGGTATCGTTGAAACCAATGCACAGCGGGCGAATGCCAAACGGATCGCGAAACGCGAGCATGCCATAACCCGCGATCTGCGCAACCACCGCATAGGAGCCACGCACCCGTTTGTGCAGCATCGAGACAGCTTTGAACAATGCGGACGGATCGAGCGAATAGCCGGAAGTGGCGAGCTGGATTTCATGCGCGAGCACATTCAGCAAAACCTCAGAATCCGAATCGGTATTGATATGCCGGCGGTCGTTCTTGAACATCTCGATCTTGAGCTGTTCCCAGTTCGTCAGGTTGCCGTTGTGCGCGAGGATGATGCCGAACGGCGCGTTCACGTAGAACGGCTGCGCCTCGGCTTCGCTCGA
>DASVLY010000081.1:0-6306 GCA_036384635.1 Noviherbaspirillum sp.
ATCCCATCAGGGACCGTGGCACAGAGCCACATCCAGAGTCCGAATGTACGGGTGCAATCTTTACCTTCGCGTCATCATGAATTGAGGGCTTGGCAAACCGGGGGCGTCCATGTACGAGCTATGGCGACGACGAGCAACGCAGGCGGGCGGGAAAAGACGCGATTTCATGTCACGTTATAACGGATGATTGGTATTAGTTCCCGCCAGATTTTTGAAGTCCGGCATGTCAGAGAAATGCATTCCCGTAGTAGACCACCGCGCGCGCGAGGCTGGGCCGGTCATTCCTTCCGTGCTCGAAGCGCCGGCCGGATATCTGGCCGATACCTTGGAACGACCGCTGCAGGACTTGCGCATTTCCGTCACCGACCGCTGCAATTTCCGCTGTGTTTATTGCATGCCGAAAGAGGTGTTCGGCAAGGACTATCACTTTCTGCCGCATTCGGCACTCCTGTCGTTCGAGGAAATCACGCGCATTGCAAAGATTTTCGTCGCGCACGGCGTGCGCAAGATCCGTCTGACCGGCGGCGAGCCGCTGTTACGCAAGAATATCGAGCACCTGATCGAGATGCTGGCTGTGTTGAAGACGGCAAATGGCCAGGCGTTGGACTTGACGCTGACGACCAACGCATCGTTGCTGGCGAAGAAAGCGCAAGATTTAAAGGATGCGGGATTGAAGCGCGTCACGGTATCGCTCGATTCGCTGGATGAAGCGACCTTCCGGCGCATGAACGACGTCGACTTTCCGGTCTCCACCGTTCTTGACGGGATTGAAGCCGCGCACAAGGCGGGACTGGGTCCGATCAAGATCAACATGGTGGTCAAGGGCGGCATGAATGACCAGGAAATCGTGCCCATGGCACGCCACTTCAAGGGCACGCCGTTCACCCTGCGCTTTATCGAATACATGGATGTGGGCGCGAGCAACGGCTGGAAGATGGATGAGGTGATCCCCTCCGCCGAAGTGGTGCGGCGTATCGGCGTCGAGATGCCGCTGGAGCCGGCCGCTCCCAACTATAACGGTGAAACCGCAGAGCGCTGGCGCTACGTAGACGGCAGTGGCGAGATCGGCGTCATTTCCAGCGTCACGCGAGCGTTTTGCCGCGACTGCACGCGCGCGCGCCTGTCTACCGAAGGCAAACTTTATACTTGTCTGTTCGCAACCGGCGGGCACGATTTGCGTGCGCTGCTGCGCGGCGGGTACAGCGATGAAGAAATTTCAGGCGCAATCGCCCAATTGTGGCGCGCGCGCGGGGACAGATATTCGGAATTGCGCACTGCCAATACTGCAGGATTGAGCCAACCAGCCAAAAAGGTCGAGATGTCTTATATCGGAGGGTAAGAACGTTCAGGTTCCAAGAAAACAAGCGCTCTGCCTGGAACCTACTCCTGCAAGCGCGACAACGCCTCTTCCGAACTCGCATACAGGCCGGGGTCGGCTTGATGTTGGCGAAACGCCTTGCCGAAATAGCTGCGCATGAATGCGCTGCTGGTGTAGCGCGTGACTCGGCTGTAGAAATTTTCGGTCAGGTACTGCACCATGCCGACATAGTTGTCCATCAGGTCGGGCGCGATTGAAAAATTGTCGTAGTTGACTACCGCGGGCACCCTCCTTCCCAACGGCTTCAGGCACTCTTCCACCGCATTGCGTATCTCTTCGATGTCCGCGACATTCTTCACCTCGTATCCTTCGAAATTCACGAAGAACACATTGCGCCTGGCGTTGTAGGTCAGCCGCTGCTCCAGCGGCAGATAGAGAATATCATCGCGCAGTCCCATCGGAGCCGGACGAAAGATGCGCGCATCCATCTGCTTCATCTGCGCGCTGACCATCGGAGTGAAACGCATCTGCGACAGCACGTCGCGTTCGAGATCGATCCCCGGCGCGATCTCGATCACTTCCAGGCCGACAGGCACCAGCCGGAACACGCAGCGCTCTGTGATATACAGCACCGTCTGCCCGCGCTGGAGCGCGTATTCGCCGCTAAAGGTGCGATGTTCGACCTGATCGACGAACTTCTGCGCCGCGCCTTCACGCTTGATGTTGAGCTGGCCGCCTTCAATCGCGACATCCAGCCCGCCGGCAGTGAAGGTGCCGACGAACACAACCTTTTTCGCATTCTGGCTGATGTTGATGAAGCCGCCCGCTCCTGCCAGGCGCGGGCCGAATTTGCTGACGTTCAGATTGCCCTGCCGATCTGCTTGCGCAAGGCCGAGGAAAGCGACATCGAGCCCACCGCCGTCGTAAAAATCGAACTGGTACGGCTGATCGATGATCGCTGCAGCATTGGTCGCGGCGCCGAAGTTAAGGCCGCCGGCGGGGATACCGCCGATCACACCGGGCTCCGTGGTGAGCGTCACGAGGTCGAGCATTTTCTCTTCCGCTGCCACGCTGGCGACGCCTTCAGGCATGCCGATGCCAAGATTGACGACATTGTTCGCCTTGAGCTCCAGCAGCGCCCGGCGCGCGATGATCTTGCGTTCGCTCATTGCCATTGGCTTGATCGATGAAACCGGGACGCGGATTTCACCGGAAAATGCTGGGCTGTACGGTTCACTGAAGGTCTGCATCTGGTATTCGGGCTTTTCCGCGACCACCACGCAGTCAATCAGGATGCCGGGAATTTTCACCTGCCTCGAATTGAGAGAGCCGCTCTCTGCGATCCGCTCGACCTGCACGATCACGATGCCGCCACAGTTGTGCGCCGCCATCGCAATGGCGAGCGCTTCGAGCGTCAACGCCTCTTTCTCCATCGTCACGTTGCCGTCCGGGTCGGCGGTGGTGCCGCGGATGATGCCGACATGGATGGGCAGTCCCTTGTAAAACAGGTATTCCTTGCCGCCGACCGTCATCAGTTCGACCATGTCTTCGGTGGTCGACTCGTTAATCTTGCCGCCGCCGAAACGCGGGTCGACGAAGGTGCCGAGGCCGACCTGCGACAGCAAGCCCGGTTTGCCGGCGGCGATGTCGCGAAACAGGTGCGAGATCACACCCTGCGGCAGGTTGTAGGCTTCGATCTTGTTGGCGATTGCAAGCTGCTGCAGCCGCGGCACCAGTCCCCAGTGGCCCCCGATGACACGCCTGACCAGCCCTTCATGCCCGAGGTGGTTGAGGCCGCGCTCCTTGCCGTCACCCTGGCCTGCGGCATAGATCAGCGTCAGGTTGGAGGGCGTGCCCTTGCCCCGCGACTCCTCTTCGCTCTGCAGGAAGCGTTTCTCCAGCGCGACAGCGATGTTTTCCGCAAAGCCGATGCCGACGAAACCGCCGGTGGCGACCGTGTCGCCGTCGTGAATCAACCTCACCGCTTCGGCAGCGCTGACAATCTTGTGACGATTCAATGGTCCCTTAAACTGGGACAGGCGGCCCGTCATTTGTTCTGCAATCGGATGTGCCATCGTTCACCTCCATCGCTGTTATTTGCGCATTACGTGCGGCTTGCGAATCAGCAAAGTCACTCGGCGGCAGGGGAATCAACTGCCGGCTTGCGTACCGCAAGCACCTTGTCGATCCGCTTGCCGTCGAGGTCGACGATCTCGAACGTCCAATGTTCCCAGTCGCAGCGGTCGGAAGTTTGCGGCAGGCGCCCCAACAGCAGCATCAGCATTCCGCTCAGGGTGTTGTAGCGGCCCTTTTCCTCTTCCGGCACGCTTTTCAAGCCAAGCCGGTCCTTGAGTTCCGGTACCGGGATCAGACCGTCGAGCAGCCAGGAGCCGTCCTCGCGCTGCACCGCCCATGCGTCCTCCGCATGGCGCGTCTTGAATTCGCCGGTAATGGCTTCCATCACATCCTGCAGCGTGACAATGCCCTGCACTTCGCCGTATTCATCGATGATGAAGGCCAGTTGCACGCCGGAGGTCTTGAAATTCTCCAGCAGTTCCATGCCGGTCAGCGATTCGGGCACGAACACTGCCGGCTGCAGGTGCTCGGTCAAGTTCGGCTTTTCGCCGCGCAGCGTCTGTGCCAGCATCTGCCGCGCACTGGCAACCCCCAGCACGTTTTCCCAGCCGCTGCGCACGACCGGATAACGCGAATGATCGCTGGCTTCGAAGCGCCGGAGGTTTTCCTCCAGCGACTGATCGACATCGAAGTACACGATGTCGCCGCGCGGCACCATCAGCGACGCAATCTGGCGGTCGTCCAGCCGGAACACATTGCGCACCATCTGGTGCTCGTGATGCTCGATCACGCCGGCGTTCGATCCTTCAGCGAGCACCATGTTGATTTCTTCCTGGGTGACGCTGGGCTCATTCTTTTCGCCCATGCCGAATGCGCGCAATACCACTTGGGTAGAGGCGGATAACAGTTTCACGAACGGCTTCGAAACCGCGGCCAGCCATAGCATCGGCTGCGCCACTACGCACGCGATTGCTTCCGGGCTGATCTGCCCGAGCCGCTTGGGCACCAGTTCGCCCAGCACGATCGAAACATAGGTGATGCCGAGAACCACCAGCCCGGTGGCGAGATAATGGGCCAGCGACTGCCGTATGCCCGTGCCTTCCAGCCAGAGCGCAAGCGGCTGCGCCAGCGTCGCCTCGCCGAGGATACCGTTCAGGATGCTGATCGAGGTGATCCCGATTTGCACTGTCGAAAGAAACCGGTTCGGGTCTTCACCTAGCCGAATTGCCGCGTCCGCTGCACTATCGCCCTCCTCCGCCAGCCGCTGCAGCCGTGCCTTGCGCGCGGTGACGAGCGCAATTTCGGACATGGCGAACAAACCATTCAGCAGGATCAAACCGAGCAGGATCGCGACTTCCATATGTCTCTCCATATGTTTCGCGCGGCAAAGCGGCATGTATGTCCGACCGGCGAAAGCGGCCGGCAGTTTCATGTGGCTCTCGCAGGAATAAATTGTGCAATTTGGCGGCCATGGCCGGATGCGATGCAAGGCATGCACCGGCTAGGGACTGCAAAATTGTGCAACTTATTCCTGCGCGAGTCCTTAGTCCTCGCTCGCTTCGTGCGCTTCCGTTCCCAGCAGTAATTGCGCTGTCTCGGATGGCAAGGCTTCGACCGATTTGAGCTTCCTCGACATCTGACGGGTGCGGGTCTCCGCCTGTTCGATATTCTTCGCGACGCGTTCGAGTGAAGCCTTGGTCGAAGCCAGCACATCGCCGAACTTGCCGAACTCGGTCTTGACCGCACCCAGCACCTGCCACACTTCGGACGAGCGCTTTTCCAGCGCGAGTGTGCGAAAGCCCATCTGCAGGCTGTTGAGCAAGGCCGACAGCGTGGACGGACCGGCGATGCATACACGGCACACGCGCTGCATCTCGTCGGCCAGACCGGGGCGGCGCATCACTTCGGCGTACAAACCCTCGGTGGGCAGGAACAGGATGGCGAAATCGGTCGTCAGCGGCGGCGACAGGTATTTTTCGGCAACGGTTTTTGCTTCCAGCCGCACTGCCCGTTCCAGTTCGCGCCCGGCGGCGGCCACGCCGTCGCCATCGGCCAGTTCGGCCGCTTCCATCAGGCGTTCATATTGTTCCTTGGGGAACTTGGCATCGATCGGCATCCATATCGGCCTGCCGCCGTCATCCTGCCCGGGCAGTTTGAGCGCGAACTCCACGCGCTCGCCGCTGCCCGGCACGGTCTCGACATTCTTCGCATACTGGTCCGGCGTCAACACCTGTTCCAGCAGCATTTCGAGCTGCACTTCGCCCCAGGTGCCGCGCGTCTTCACATTGGTCAGCACGCGCTTCAGGTCGCCCACGCCGATCGCCAGTTGCTGCATTTCACCCAGTCCCTGGTGCACCTTTTCAAGACGGTCCGAGACCAGCTTGAACGATTCGCCCAGCCTCTGCTCCAGTGTCGCATGCAGTTTTTCATCGACGGTCTTGCGCATTTCTTCCAGCCGCGCGCCGTTATCGGTCTGCAAGTCCCTGATCTTCGCCTCCAGCGTCGCGCGCACTTCCGCCATGCGCTGCGCATTGGATTCGGTGAGCGTCGACAAGGTCTGGTTGAGCGTGTCGCCGAAACGTTTCAATGTGCCTGCCTGCTCTTCGCGCCCGGCCTGTGCCTGCGAGGCAATCGCCTGGCGCATCGAGTCCAGTTGCTGCGCATTCAATTCGCTCAACTTTGCCAGTTGCTGCGCAAAGGAATCGATCTGCTTGTTCTGGATCGTCGCCACGCTGGTCAGTTGCGCAGCAAGTGCCTGCTGCAGTTGCGTGAAATTTCCGCCCAGTTCCTGGCGCGTGCTTTGCGCAGTGGTCTGCACTTGGTTGCGCAACTCGCGCTCGACACGTTCGCTGGTCTGCTGCTGGTGTTTTTGCAATTCGATTTGCAATTGCAGTAACTCATCCTGCACATTG
>DASVLY010000082.1:0-3107 GCA_036384635.1 Noviherbaspirillum sp.
CGCTTTGTCGCCGAACGTGCCGAGGTCGGCGAAGCACGCGAAGCGGTGTTTGCGGTGACGATTCCGGAAGAGCGCGGCAGTTTCAAGCGCTTCTGCGAGCTGGTCGGCCCGCGCAATGTCACCGAATTCGTCTACCGCATCAGCGACGAAAAAAAAGCGCATGTGTTCGTCGGCATTCAGATTTCCAGCCGAGACGAGCCCGGCAAGTTGACCAAGAATTTCGAAAAGCACGGCTTCACAACGCTCGATTTGACGCACGACGAACTGGCCAAGCTGCATATCCGCCATTTAGTCGGCGGCAAGAGCCCGCTCGCGCACGACGAACTGTTGTACCGCTTCGAATTCCCGGAACGCCCCGGCGCGCTGATGCGCTTTTTGGACAGCATGGCGCCAAACTGGAACATCAGCCTGTTCCATTACCGCAACCAAGGCGGCGATGTCGGCCGCATCCTGGTCGGTCTGCAAGTGCCGAAGAAGGAAATGAAGGTGTTCCGCGAATTCCTCGCCACGCTCGGCTACCGCCACTGGGATGAAACCGAGAATCCGGCGTACAAGCTGTTTTTATGATTGAAAGCGAAGCAAGGATGAATACATCGACTACGCCGCATCCGACGATCAGACAATACAAATATTACGACTTCGTGATGGCGGCATTCGTCGCGGTATTACTGTGCTCAAACCTGATCGGCGCGGCCAAGGCGGCGGAAGTAACGGTACCTGTGCTCGGTACCGTTACCTTCGGTGCCGGCGTGCTGTTCTTTCCGGTGTCGTACATCTTCGGCGACATCCTCACCGAAGTCTACGGTTATGGACGCGACCGCCGCGTAGTCTGGGCCGGGTTCGCCGCCTTGGTTTTCGCGTCGGCGATGTCCGCTGTCGTGCTCGCGCTGAAACCGGCGGCCGATCCGTTCAACTCCGAGTACCAGACGCACCTGAACGCGGTATTCGGCAACACGCCGCGCATCATGGCCGCTTCAATGATCGCGTTCTGGTGCGGCAGCTTCGCCAATAGTTATGTGCTGGCGAAAATGAAAATCTGGTCGAAAGGCCGCTGGCTGTGGACGCGTACCATCGGCTCCACCATCTGCGGCGAATTCGTCGATTCCAGCCTGTTCTACGTGATCGCGTTCTACGGCATCTGGCCGAATCAGCAATTAATGTCGGTGATCGTGGCCCAATACTTCCTGAAGACCGGCTGGGAAGTGATGATGACGCCGGTTACCTACAAGGTCGTCAATTTCCTGAAACGAAAGGAAAATGAAGACTATTACGACCGAGGCACCAATTTCAATCCATTCAGGCTGCAGGTGTAAACCAGTCAGCACCGCATCCCGCCTCCAGTGTCTGACCAGTTCAATTCATCCGTCGCGACAGAGCATCATCATCATGAGTACAGCCAATCTGCCGGAAGCATCGCCGCTGGGCAAACCGACCGCCTACCAGACCGAATATGCGCCCACCCTGCTGTTCCCTATCGCGCGCCAGCAAAAGCGCGAGGAAATCGGCATTTCCGGCACCTTGCCATTCTTCGGCGTCGACATCTGGAACGCATACGAGCTGTCCTGGTTGAACCTGCGCGGCAAGCCGCAGGTGGCGATTGCGACTTTCACGGTGCCTGCCGACTCGCCCAACATCATCGAATCGAAATCGTTCAAGCTCTACCTGAACTCGTTCAACCAGACCCGGCTCGCGAGCGCGGATGCGCTGCAGGATATGCTGCGCACCGACCTGTCGGCCTGCTTCGGCGCGCCGGTCCTGGTAAAGCTGACGATGCCCGATGCGTTCTCGACGCTGCAGATGGGAGAACTCGAAGGCTTGCTGCTGGACCGTCTCGATATCGAAGTCAACGAGTACCAGCCGAACCCGGCGCTGTTGAAAGCCAACCATGACGAAGCCGTGGTCGAAGAAACACTGGTGTCGCACCTGTTGAAATCGAATTGCCTGGTTACCGGCCAGCCGGATTGGGGCAGCGTGCAAATACGCTATGTCGGTGCACAAATTGATCAGCAAAGGCTGCTGCAGTACCTGATCGGCTTTCGCAACCATAACGAATTCCATGAGCAATGCGTGGAACGAATCTTCATGGATATTCTGCGTCAGTGCCATCCGCAAAAACTGGCCGTGTACGCACGCTATACACGGCGCGGCGGGCTCGACATCAATCCATGGCGCAGTAATTTCACCACCGGCCAGCGGCCGTCAAATCTGCGCAATGCACGACAATAAGCCATAACAAAAAAGCATCACCCGATCGAAAAAGGGTTCCGAATGGAAACTTTTTGCATATAGCAACCACTAAATCCATATGGTGTTAGTTATGTTTTTCCTGCCGCCAGTCAAGATGATTTTCCAGAGTCAAACATAAGCTTGCGTTGCACATCTCTCAAACAAGCCTATAATTCGGTTCGAAAGCTTATTTGTGCGGCGCATCATACACTTTTATAACATGACCAATCTTGCCAAAATCCTGTCGGCTAACAATGTCGTACTCGATCTCGAAGTCTCCAGCAAGAAACGCACATTCGAGCAAGCTGGGCTGATCTTCGAGAACAATTGCGGCATTGCACGCTCCGTGGTGTCCGACAACCTGTTTGCGCGCGAGCGTCTGGGCTCGACCGGTCTGGGTCATGGGGTCGCAGTGCCGCACGGGCGCATCAAAGGGTTGAAAGCACCGCTGGCTGCATTCGTGCGGTTGAAGGAAGCGATTCCATTCGAATCGCCGGATGGGCAACCGGTAAAGCTCCTGGTGTTTCTCTTGATTCCCGATCAGGTCACGCAGCAGCATCTCGAAATCCTGTCTGAGATCGCGGAGATGTTTTCGGATGAAGGCTTCCGCAATACGCTCTCCACCGATCCGGACGCGGCCTCGGTCCATGCGCGCATCGTTGCGTGGCAACCGAGTGTGCACGCTTAACTCTCATGCCAACAGCAACTCATCTGACCATTCAGCAGCTATACGACGACACCCGCGAAGCGCTGCAACTGGGTTGGTTCGCCGGTTTCCCGGGCGGTGAGCGCCGCATTTCGGGCGATGCGACATCGGCGGCTGACCAGGTCGGCCACCTGAACCTCATCCACCCGGGCCGCCTGCAGGTGTTCGGGCATCA